>JAAZLV010000378.1 GCA_012799155.1 Bacteroidales bacterium
AAGCTGGCGAAGATCTATGCGCGCGTCATCGGCCTGATCGACGAGTTTCTTCCCGATGAGCTGGCCATCGAAGCTCCCTTCTTTGGGAAGAACGTGCAGAGCATGCTCAAGCTGGGACGCGCCCAGGGGGTGGCCATGGCGGCCGCCATCTCACGCGACATCCCTATCCATGAGTACGCACCGCTCAAGATCAAGATGGCAATCACCGGCAACGGTCGTGCAGCCAAGGAGCAGGTGGCCTACATGCTGCAGAAGATTTTGCACATCCCCGACGAACAGATGCTGCCGCAGCTTGATGCTTCCGACGGGCTGGCCGCCGCCCTGTGCCATTTCTACCAGTCGGGTCTCACTACTGGAGATAAAAAATACAGGGACTGGAAGGATTATGCTGTCAAAAATCAGGAGAAAGTGAAAAAATAGCTTTTTTTTGTAGGTTACCGGATGAATCTCTCTCCATTTTTTTTATCTTTGTTTCATTGAAAGTGATGAGTGCCTGTCACAATCTGCTGTGACGAGGTAGAAGAGTCACTCGAAAGACAAACGAACGTATGAAAGAGCTTGTTTCGCATATTGAGTTTCTGCTGCATGATCACAATTGTGTGATCATCCCCGGCTTCGGAGGATTTGTGATCAACAGTTCACCTGCCCGCAGAGACGGCATGGCAACGTTCCACCCTCCCGTGAGCGAGTTGGTATTCAACCGTTACCTCACCCACAACGACGGCCTCCTGGCGCAATCGTTCATGAAGAGTGACTCAATCCCCTTTGAGGCGGCAATGCAGAAGATTGAACATGCCGTTCAGGAGATGATGAGAGAACTGAGAGAGGGGAGAAAGATTGAACTGGGTGCTCTTGGTCAGTTTGAGATGAACAGCAGCAAACAGTTTGTCTACAAGCCGACAGCCTACGTTCAGCCGCTCTTCTTCGGTCTGAAAACCGCATCATTGAAACCGCTGGTGCAGATGCAGCCCTCAACTGTAAAAACGCATGGGGAGCAGAAATCGCCCCGCCTGCGCACAATCGGCATCACTGCTGCTGCAGCTGCCGTACTGTTGTTGCTGATGTTCCTGCTGCCGGTGGGTGATCGCACCATTGTACATCAGTCCGCACAGATCATCTCCGAGACTGATCTTTTCGGTAGTCGTCCACATCTGAATAAAAGTAATGCAGCAACAGCCGAACCTGTCGTGACAGAAGAATCGACTGACGTGACAATGGAGGAAGCTACCGTTGCCGAGCCTGAAATCCTGGTGTCCAATGATCAGATGCCACGCTACTATATCATCGTAGGTGTATATGAAGTGAAGGAGGTGGCTGAGAAGATGATGGAGAAGCTGATGGATGGAGGCTTCACGGAGAGAGGATGGATGAAACGTCCCGGACGTATTGACGTGTATGCTGCATCTTTTGCCGATAGGGAAGAGGCAGAAGGCACACTAAAGAAGATACATTTGGATTACCCTGCTTACAGGGAAGCTTGGATCTTAAAACGATAAATGGTTATGTCATTCAAAAGTAATGTGATTGCAGGTTTTCTGCTCTATTGGATGTACCAGATGTATAAAGCACGCAAAAAGCTGGTCCCCCCGGTTGACAGGTATCGCTTTCCTGACTTCCAGTGAAATGAGAACAAACCCCAGCTTCATAAAGATGTTGGGGTTTTTTTACACGCCGGTCAGTACCCTTCGGAACAATCGGTCAGGGAAGCCCTCATCTATTGTAACATGAAACTTAAAGAAATCAATATGAAAAGAATGACATTGCTGTTGTTACTGATTTTTTTTGCAGCCGGGATACTTTATCCCCGGGAAATAAGGTTGCTCACCATTGGCAACAGCTTTTCAGAGGATGCCGTAGAGCATTACCTGCATGGTCTGGTTGCTGCTGAAGGTGATACCATCGTGATCGGTAACATGTATATTG
>JAAZLV010000379.1 GCA_012799155.1 Bacteroidales bacterium
AGTAGAAAAATGCCTTCCCTTGCCAGGAAAGCGAACAATCAAATTGAGACCAATCAATCCGGGAGTAACACTAAACCAACAAAGAAAGGCACTGCAAAAATAACATAAAAATTGTACCATTCAACAGATAAAGTATCTGATTTGAATATGAAATGAAAAATGCAATATGGATTGTAGCAATTTTGAATTGCATATTCATGCATCCATTACCCTGAATAAATTATTAATTTTATTGTAAAAGCCTTTTTTGATTAAAAATAGAAATGATGAAAAAAAAGATTTCTATTATTTTATTGATCCTTCTTGTTTCTGCACAACTTGGATTTACTGCAACTTATAGAACTGAATGTGGTGTCGTTGTACAAACAATTAGTCGAGTAGAAGCTTATATTGATGGTTGGTCAATGGACGAATTTGAAGAATATCTACTAGATTTGGATGAAATTTTCTGTCCATAAATAATTTTTTACGACACATGTTGAATTAATTTCAACATGTGTCGTTCATAATATATTATAAGTTATGAAACGATTCATTATTTCTATTTGCATTGTCATCACCATCAAAACTGTATCTGCTCAATACAGTGACAATGATCCGATCGTACAACTGAAGAGTAATGAAACCGAAATACTGGGTGAAATAAGCTATCGATTTCTTTATGAACAGACTGAAACACCGGACATATTGGCGCCGGATGAAAAAAACAGGTATGCGATGTATCTTGAGGTGAGCGATGAATCCTCTAAATATGTGGATCAAAGGCGGGTAATGGTCGATTCAATCAGGTATGAACATGCACAGCAGAAGATACATCCCGATAAGACGAGTTCCCTCACGATCCCTCTTCTTAGAAATAGCAATAAAGAGATTATCCATAAGAACTACCCCAAAGGAAAAATCACAACCATCAACCGGATTCCGTTCAATTTCTATATCTTCGACGAGGAGTTCATCACACCGGAATGGAAACTGATAGCTGGTGACACCACCGTTTGCGGTTACAGATGTCGAAAAGCTTCCACCAAGTTCCGGGGTAGGAACTTCACTGCCTGGTATGCTCCCGATATTCCAATCAGTGACGGACCCTGGAAGTTTGCAGGGTTGCCCGGACTCATCATGAAAATTTCCGATAAAAAAAATCATTACTCATTTGTCTGCATTGGAATCGAGAAGTTTAACAAACCCACCAACCTCTACATCAGTATAAGTCCCAACATGATAAAAGTCACAAAGCAACAGTTTTATCAGAAACAAAAAATCTACATGGGCAATCCAGGTGCACATATCTCCAACACAGGACAGCTTTTTACAGAGCTGCCTCAGTCCGCATATCGTTCGAAACCGTACAATCCCATCGAACTGAGTGAATAGCATCTCGCTGCTTAAACAAAATAGTATGAAACGATTATCCACCCTACTATTGCTGCTAACCCTGATTGGTGCCTCAATCGAGGCACAGTCTGTCCGTTTCCCCTATGACCCGCGTCCGGCGAAAGAGATTGTGTTCCCGGTGCTGGATACCACCTTGTTGCGGCTACGGTATCAGATGACCTGGGTGCCCGACACCCTTAAACCTGATGAAACACGGGAGAATATCATGATGCTGCAAATCGGTCACACCATCTCAAAGTGGTCTGATTATCATATTTTTATAGGGGATTCCACATGGAATGCGATGGTGCGCACAAAAAGTGCCCGTTCGGAAGTGTTGACACGCGTCACGTCGATAGAGGCACGTGCTATTCCAATCA
>JAAZLV010000380.1 GCA_012799155.1 Bacteroidales bacterium
AATATAACGATACATTTGCATCTAAGCAATTCAATAAAGCAGAAAACTAATTGATGTCTATGAATAGAATCATGGAGTGCGTACCCAATTTCAGCGAGGGACGCGACAAAGCAAAAGTGGAGCAGATCGCGGATGCCTTCCGTGGAAAAGAGGGGGTGAAGCTGCTGGATTACAGCAGTGATGCAGACCACAACCGGTCGGTAATCACCGTGATAGGTGAGCCGGAAGCATTGAAGACAGCAGTAATCGATGCTGTCGGCAGGGCGGTGAAGTTGATCGACCTGACACAACACAGCGGACAACATCCCCGTATGGGTGCGGTCGATGTGGTGCCCTTTATCCCTATTCGAAACGTGACGATGGAAGAGGCGGTTGCCCTCTCGAAGGAGGTGGCTGAGGCAGTAGGCAATCAATTTCAACTGCCGGTCTTCCTATATGAGAAGTCGGCCACGGCAATCCATCGTGAGAACCTGGCCACAGTACGCAAGGGGGAGTTTGAAGGGTTGCAGGAGAAGATGTTGCTGCCGGAGTGGGTGCCCGATTTCGGTCCCTATGCACCGCATCCCACCGCCGGCGCGGTGGCCATAGGCGCACGCATGCCGTTGGTAGCCTACAACGTGAACCTGGGCACAGACAACCTGGAGATCGCGACCGCCATCGCCAAAAAGGTGCGTTTCGTGGGAGGTGGACTCCGCTATTGCAAGGCAATGGGTGTGACCCTTGAGGAGAGAGGCATCACTCAGGTATCGATGAACCTGACAGATTACACAAAGACCGCCATCTATCGCGCCCATGAACTGGTACGGATTGAAGCGCAGCGCTATGGTGTACCGGTTGTAGGTGCCGAGGTGATTGGACTGGTGCCTATGGAGGCCCTTGTCGATGCGGCTGCCTACTACCTCGGATTGGAAAACTTCTCAATGAGCCAGGTGCTCGAGGCAAAACTGATGGAATAGATGAACTGGATTGAACTGACTGCCGCCATCTTCGGAGTGATCAGCGTCTGGTATGCCCGCAAGGAGAAGATCCTGGTCTTTCCCTTCGGCATCATCAACGTGGCGATCTATATCTACATCTGCTTTGAGGCACGCCTCTATGCCAATGCAGGCATCAACATGGTCTATCTGGCATCCAATATCTTCGGCTGGTACATGTGGTCCCGCACCGGCGACGACAACCAGAAGCTGCAGATCAGGCGCAACAGCCCCCGGCAACAGATTATCACCTGGAGCAGCGTGCTGCTGATTTATGTGGCTGTGTTTTTCCTGCTGCGCTGGGTGAACAGGGATGACGCTGCCTACCTCACATCCTGGCTCCCACGGATAGATGCCTTCAATACCTCCTTCTTCCTGGTCGCTACCATTCTGATGGCCGTGAAGAGGCTTGAAAACTGGCATTTCTGGATCATTGGCAATATTGTCTCCATACCGATTTATGCTTCACAGGGTCTCTACTTCACCTCCGGACAGTATGCCATCTTCCTGGTGCTGGCCATCATGGGACTGCGGGAGTGGAACGCTAAAGCCAAAAGAAATCATGCACAACCTGATCATTAAAAATGCCGCACAGGTGGTAACCTGCAGTGGTTTTGAAGGAAAATGGGGCAGGGAGATGAACGACCTGGGTGTGATCGAAAATGGCACCGTAATCGTCACCCGAGGCATCATCTCACATGTCATGCGACAGGGTGAACCGCTGCCGGTAAACGAGGCTGACTACAAAGTGATTGATGCCACAGGCAAGGCACTGCTGCCCGGATTTGTGGATCCACATACACACTTCGTCTTCGGCGGCTATCGCGAGGAGGAGTTCGCCTGGCGG
>JAAZLV010000061.1 GCA_012799155.1 Bacteroidales bacterium
ATCGAACTTGCGTGAGAGAAATGCACACCAGGCAATAGATCGCCAGGCACGGGTGTTCCTGCTATCCAACAGCTCCACTTTGAAGTAGTAGTTGAGCGCCTTCTCATACTGTTTCAGCTCAAGATGACAGTGACCAATCTGAAGCTGCAGATTGAGGTCGTCCGGTCTCATCTGTTCCAGTCGGCGGTAATAGGTCAGCGCCGACTCGGGTTCCTTCAGTATCCTGTAACAGGATGCGATGCGGTGCAGCACCCAGCTGTTCCCCTCTTCCAACAGCTCCGCATGGAGATAGGCCTCGAGGGCACCCTTCACATCGGTCAGCATCTGACGACAATAACCAATCTTCTGCCACACTTCGCTCTTGTTGCTGCCATTGTCTGCAAGCAGGCTGTAGGCACTGAGTGCTTCCGTGAAGTTGTTTTTCTCGAAGTAGTAAAGGGCTATCTTCTCCAGGTTTTCCGTCTGTTGTACTACTGGTATAAACGGTTCCAGCTCGTGATAGTTGAGGGGCAGGTTGAAGATATCGGTGAACTCGTTGTGTCGGCGGAAGAGCTTGAAGAAACGATAGAGATCGCGGATATAATGTCCGATCAGTGTCTCCTCTTTCTGGTGCGGGTTCATCACCAGCTCCTCTTCCACTTGCTTTTGCATCTCTTCACCTTCCATATTGAGTTGTGACATCAACAGGTGGCGGAACTGCTCCGGCATCATCATCAAGCTGAAGCAGAACGAGTACTTGTCGGAACTGCACATCATGGAGCTGTGAGTGAGTGTGTTGATGAGCGACAGGTCCTCTTTCTGTTCGCTGAAGAGCATGTTGAGGCTGCTGTGTTGTGATTCGAATGGCAGGAACCAATTGCTCATCTCATGAAAGAAGGGATAGCTCTTCAGGTTGGAGAAGGTGGAGTGGAAGACGTCGGCGCCCTCCATCTGCATGTTGGAGAACTCCTGTAGCTTGTCGTTCAAACCTGTCTCTTCCAGCAGCTTCTGCCACTCGGGGTTCTTCTCATCCAGGCCGCTCTCACCCATCCACTCGTCGAAACGAATCTTCTTCCCGATCATCGGGCTCAGCCTCATCATCTCGGGCAGGATCTCTTCGGTGAGGCGTCGGGTGATCTTCTCCGTTTCATGTGCCTGTATGTAAGCGGTGACAGCGGTCATGAAGCGTCGGCTGAAGACATTGTCGTCGGCGAAGAGCTGTAGTCGGCTCTCGATGCCGGGGTAGAGCGACCATCGTTCGCTGTTGAGCTGGAAGAGAGGGATGATGCCGACGATGGCGCGGGTGGCCACCTCCGGTTCAGGGTCCCTGCAGAGCTCCAGCAATAACTCCGCCTTGGCCCCATCGAACTGCTGAAGCAGGTTCATTGTGAGAGCAGAGACAAATAGTACCTTGGCCGTTACCGGCATGCGTTCATCGCGGGTGAATTGCTTGAGTGCCGCGCTTGTTTGGGCATCGGCACGGGGAGCTGCAAAAATGGTGTAGAAAAGATCCTGCACACTCTTCTCGTATGACGACCGGTTGTCACGCAGGCGCCGTTCTTTCTCCGGCCCTTCCTCGAGCAAACCGATGAAGGAGTAGGTGTCCGCTTCGCGGGCGATGTCCTCTCTCAGCTCGTCGAGGGTGAGGGGTGCATGCAGCTGCATTAACCGCATCTTCTCGAAGAAGAGGGTTGCGCTCTCACGGAGCAATATCTCAGATGCAGTGTCATCGGCCAGCGTATACAGATCGCGGATCAGATTCCGATAGATCTTCTTTTGTTCCGGATCCTTGTTGCCTGCCATGAAGTAATGGAGCATGTAGCGGTAGTTGTTCTCCAGCTCGTTGAGTTGTTGCGATAACGACCAGCTTTGCCTCTCGGTGGCAAGCTCCCGAATGCCCTCGATGGCCTCTTTGAGCTCCCTGTTGGTGATCTTTGTGCGGATGACCGCCAGTTTTTTTGCAGTGTCAGATGGATCCATTTTGTGTCTTGTTATCTGTTGCCCTCCTTGATGATGAGCAGTGATGGCAATTGTTCCTTCCAGGGCAGCGGTGTATTTGTCAGCCTGCTCCAGCCCCCCACACCGGTCACGATAAGGTCCTGCTTCTGGATAAACGACTCCTCAATCTTGCGGACGTTGTTCCAAAGATGTACCTTGCCGTCGCTTTTTTTCAAGATGTACTGGAAGACTCTCTGAATCCTGGGCTCGGTGTCAATGATGCCTATGGCATCCCATACCATGATCTCCATACCTTCAGGCTGTGCCAGATGATAGAGATAGGTGAAGAGGTGGATGTCAGAATCGCAGAGCAACGGCATGAAAATCTTTTTTGCTTCCTGCATGTTATTGTCAATAAACAGGGCTGTCGGAATCCTGTTGTCTCCCATCATTGCGGTGAGTTCCTGTAGTATCTCAGACTCCCTTGCGGGAAACTGCATCAGTATGTTCTGTACCGGATTGGCGGGGTCACGTCTGAGCTGGCTGTACAGTTCCACCTGGCTGATAGAGAGCTCATGGCTGCTGATGCCTCTTATCATGAGGTTAGAGCCTTGTTCTTCAATCATCTTTCCGATCTGCACCATGTGCTTCTCCTCATCGCTGATGAAGGTGCGCAGTGTGATCTTTTCCTTCTCGGACTTCGGCATGAAGTCTGAACTGATCTTGCTTTGCAATCTGCTCATCTCCTCCGGGGTCATCTCCTCCTGATTGGAATTGATGAAGTAAAGCAGTGCCATTGAAGATCCCTCAGATCGGGTCATCACCATCTGATAGGTTAGCTGTGCCAGCTTCTTACCCGTTTCGGGTGAGGAGAAACAAACCAGAGCGTTTGTCGCTTTCCTGAGTTCCGAATCGCCATCGAAACGTTTCAACAGTATATCCACAAATTCCATACCAAACTATTTTATGCAATTGTTTAACCGTTCAGCAATCTGCTGTCGAGCATTGAATCCTTGTAGCCCAGAAAATAGAGGATGCCATCGATGCCGACCGTTGAGAGCGATTGATCTGCATTCTGTTTCACCTTGGGCTTGGCATGAAAAGCGATTCCCAGACCGGCAATACCCAGCATCGGCAGGTCGTTGGCGCCATCACCCACTGCTACCGTCTGGCGCAGGTCAATCTTCTCCACCTGTGCGATGAGTCGCAACAGCTCAGCCTTACGTTTGCCATCCACCACATCACCCAGGTAGTTACCTGTAAGCTTCCCGTTCACTACCTCCAGCTCGTTGGCATACATGTAGTCGAAGCCATACTTGTCTTTCAGGTAATTGCCGAAATAGGTGAATCCACCCGACAGGATGGCAGTCTTGAACCCCACCTTTTGCAACACCCGCATCAGTCGGTCGAGGCCTTCGGTGATGGGTAGCTGTTCAGCAATCTCACGCATGACCGAGACGTCGAGACCTTTGAGCAATTGTACCCGCTGGCGGAAGCTTTCTTCGAAATCTATCTCTCCCTGCATGGCCGACTCGGTGATAGCCTTCACCTGCTCACCCACGCCCGCCCGTATGGCCAGTTCATCTATCACCTCTGTCTGGATCAAGGTGGAGTCCATGTCGAAACAGATGAGGCGTCGCATACGGCGGAACATGCTTTCCTCCTGGAAGGAGATGTCGAAGTTGAGGTCGGATGAGAGTTCCAGAAACGACTGTTGCATCCGCTGGCGGTCGTTGGGGGTTCCGCGTACCGAGAGTTCGACGCACGACTTGGGGGCGCGCTGTTCCTCATCGAGCGGAATACGTCCCGTGAGGCGTACGATGTTGTCTATGTTGAGGTTCTGTTCGGCGATGATGTGCGAGACGGAGGCAATCTGATTAGCCGTCAGGATCCTGCCCAGAAGGGTGATGATGTAGCGATTCTTGCCCTGCTGCCCTACCCAGTTGGAGTAGCGCTCTGCCGTGATAGGTGTGAACCGTACGTTGACACCCATCTCATAAGCCTTGAAGAGCAGGTCTTTCATGATCTCACCCGAGTTGTCGTGCATCGACTTGAAGAGAATGCCCAGTGAGAGGTTGCGGTGAATGTCCGACTGTCCGATGTCGAGGATAAAGGCACCATGCTTTGCCAGGATGTCGGTGAGGGCGGCTGTCAACCCGGGCTTGTCTTCACCGTTGATGTTAAGGAGAATGATTTCGGAGTTTTGCATATATTTCAGTTGTCAGTTTGCAGCGATGAGTTTTCAGTTTTCAGTTTATTTTGGTACAATGAACAATGAACCATGAACATAGCAAAATTATATACGTTCAGATGACCGGCATTGAGACCTGGGAGTAGATATCCTCGATATCATGTCGATTCAGTTTGTTGAAATCTTCCTCCCTCACCATGATCATCAGTCCTGCCATGTCAAGGGCACCGGGACTTACAATCAGCTGTCTCTCTCCTGTCTCGAAATATTGACGGGGACGGTGAGCTTTCCGTGGAAAGAGGTGCAGGTGGTAGCGGTTGTTGTTCGTGAAAGCGATCAGGTTCAGCATCGGCTCCTCCTTGCCGGGCTGTCTTCCCTGCAGGTAGCTATATACATCATAGAACAGTTCTTCAGCCTCCTGCATACTGTCACTCTCGATCATCATGCAGCTCCTCAGTTCATTGTCTCCCTGCAAAAGCTCGGGCATCTTCAATCCTGCCTGCAGGTGAAAATGGTCTGGTGCGGAGGCACCACAGGCGGGACCGTTGTAAAAGATCACGTAATCGGGCAGCTGTTCGGCAAGTTGAAGCATCTCACCTGCTTTTTTACCGATACGTTGCGGTACATGTGAGTGGAGTGGAATGGTGAGATGGTTCGGGAGGATGGGATAGGGGTTGCAAAGGATGATGTATTTTTCCAGGAAAGGGATCCCCCGCTGAAGGGGTGGGCGGTTGCTCTCACAGAGAAAACAGGGACGCTGGCCGATCACCTCCTGCTCAATGCTGGCTGTGGAAGAGATGCTTCTGGCAGGGTTGTATTGTAGCCTTATCTTGAAATCATCACCCCAGCTGATTGATCGTTCCCGCACCTGTTGGTGTCGGGCAGCAGCATCGTTCAATTGGGGCCACTCCTCTATCTGAGCAGCAAAGAGATTGTCAATAGCTCTTTGAAGGTTCATTCATTGTCGTTTTTACGAAACAAAGATAAGGATTATTTCTATTTTGTATCAAAGAACAATTGTGAATTGGTTTTCAGTAAAAAAAAACGACATTACTATTTGGGTATCAACTTTTTTTATACCTTTGTGTGTGGTTTAGGTTGTATATAGTAATCCATCTTCAACAGCAATGATACGTAAATTTTCTTTCCTTTTACTCCCCACTATCACTATCCTAATCATTTCATGTAGCGGGAATAGCCAGCGGAGCAACAGCATCGACGAAGGAGACACTCTTTCAAATGCAGTTGAGCAGACCGATACAATGGTGGTGCAGCTTTCAGAGGAGGCAGACTTCATGCGTTTCGTTGAACGCTTTAGCAATGATTCTCAATTTCAATTGCGGCGCATCAAATTCCCCATCAGTGTCATCGTACCCGATACCGGTGATGAAGGGATGGCACCCAAGAAGGAGTCAATAGGCAGGTATGACTGGGAACAACTTGACCTCTCATACGACAGTACCTACCTCACCCGCCCGTACGATCAGTATTATCAGGTGGTACGTTTCAAGAATGATACGGCAGTGATTGAGATACGAGGCATCAACAACGGCATTTATGCCGACTACTACTTCTCAAAGATCGAAGATGAGTGGTATCTGGTTACCCTCTATGAAGCTTCCTTCTAACCCTATTGGTTACTTCAGCATCTCGTCACCGAAGCTGAGTGGCAGCAGGTCTCTGATGCTCTCCATCACGTAGACACCCTTCTCACTGTACATCAACACCTTCATGGGTGAATGGAAGCGGTTCTCCGTTTCGAGCAGTACCTGTCGGCAGGCCCCACAGGGTGTGATCACATCTTCGGTAAAGGAGCCTTTATGGTTTGCCGCAATGGCAATTGCAATCACCTTTTCCTCGGGGAAGTTTGCGTTGGCGTAGAAAACAGTTGTCCGCTCTGCACACAACCCTGAAGGATATGCAGCGTTCTCCTGGTTGTTGCCGCTAACAATTTCACCGTTCTCCAAAAGGAGGGCAGCCCCCACCGAAAAACCGGAATAGGGAGCGTAAGCCTTCTCCGTTGCCTTTTTGGCAGCTTCTATCAACTTTTTTTCTGTTTCAGTGCATTCCTCTAACGGATAAACAGCTATCTTTGTGGATAAATTGATTTCTTTGACCATCGTAATGCAGTTTTTGTATCACAAATATAGGATTATTTTACCGTTCTTTGTCATTCTCTCAGTTTTATTTGTTCCTGCCAGACTCAACGGACAACAGAGGGTGAGCACCTACGAGGCCTACATTGATCGTTACGGCGAGACGGCAGTTGAACATATGGAACGATATCGCATACCTGCATCGATCACCCTGGCACAGGGCATTCTGGAGTCGGGTGCAGGTATGAGTGAACTGGCACGGCGTTCCAACAATCACTTTGGCATCAAGTGTCATCGCGGTTGGAACGGTCCGTCGGTCTATGCGGCCGACGATACTCCCAACGACTGCTTCCGAAGCTATGAAACCGTGGAAGAGTCTTATCAAGATCACTCTGAGTTCCTAGTGGCAGGCGTACGTTACCGTAGTCTATTTGAACTATCGCTGACCGACTACAAAGGGTGGGCCAGGGGTTTACAGAAGTCGGGCTACGCCACCGACAGGGCCTATGCCAACAAACTGATCAAACTGATTGAAGATTATGAGCTCTATCGCTTTGATGACCCGAAGTACCGCAAGGGGGTAAGCCGACGTGAGCGGGAGGAGCGGCGGCGCCTTGAGGCATCGCGGGCTATCTGGGAGCACCAGCCCTACATCACGCATGGATTGGTATATGTGATTGCCGTCAGCGGTGACAGCTACGCCGGTATTGCCCGCGAGTTTGGTTTTGATCCGGAGGAGCTTTTGAAATACAACGAGGTGCCTGCCGACTTTCCACTGAGTGAGGGAGACATCGTCTATTTCCAGAAGAAGAAAGCCAGGGCTGACAAACCGTATGAATTTCATACCGTACAGGTGGGTGAATCGATGTACAGCATCTCACAAAAATATGGCATCCGGATGCGGAACCTCTATCGACTGAACAAGAAGAGCTACGAATACATTCCCGAGGAGGGAGATGTTCTCAAACTGAGATAGGTGAATAGGTTACTACGTTATGAAGTTTATAGTTCATGGTTCATGGATCATGGTTCAGAGTTCAGGATTCATCGTTCGAAATTTAAATATACTGAACGGTGACAGCTGAATGCAAAAAAAATATATTACAACAATGCAATACAACACACAAAAAGAGAAACTGCTTTTGCCGGAATATGGCCGCAACATCCAGAATATGGTAGACCACTGCGTGGCCATCGCTGATCCGGAGGAGAGAAGGCGGTGTGCTTATGCCGTGATTGACATCATGGGCAACCTGTTCCCGCACTTGCGCGATGTGAACAACTTCAAACACATCCTCTGGGATCACCTGGCAATCATGTCGGACTTCCAGCTCGACATTGAGTATCCCTATGAGGTGATCAAGAAAGAGGATCTCTACTCTGCACCGGGGCACCTCGATTACAGTCGTCCCACGATGCGCTTCCGCCACTACGGCAAGATCCTGGAACGGATGGTGAAGATCGCCTCCGATATGGAGGAGGGTGAACCGCGTGAACAACTGATACGGATGCTGCTCGGTCAGATGAAACGATCTTATACCCAGTGGAACAAGGAGGCTGACGATGAGAAGATCTTTCACGACCTGAGGGATCTCTCAAAAGGCAAGATCGACTTGAACAGCAGCCATTACACCATTCCTGATATCAAGATGAACGGCAACAATCGGGATAAGCTAAAGAATATAAAGTACCAACGTAGAAAATAGCATCATGATCTCAGCAAATGATCTACTGCCGGTTGCCCGCACTCAGAAACCTTATGGTATCAGGGGTGAGTTGGTGCTGCTCTTCAACCGAAGAGAGTATGCTGAACTGGATGCGGATGATTATTTTCTGGCTATTGAGGGTATCCCGGTACCCTTCCGGGTGGAGGAGTTCACTTTCGTGACCGACACTTCTGCCAGGGTCAAATTTGAAGATGTGGACAATGAGCAGGCTGCCGCACGCTACAGCCGTCTCGAGGTGCTGCTGCCGCGTAAGTTGGTAGAGACAGTCGATGCGGAGGAGGAAAACGACTGGCGCATGTTCATCGGTTTTACCATCACCGATCAGCATGGTGTGACACTGGGCGTTGTGGAGGAGGTAGAAGATGCCACCATCAACGTGCTGTTCATAGTCAGAGACGGCGACAAGGAGCATCTGATCCCTGCAACTGAGGATTTTATTGTTGCTGTGGATGAGAAGCACAAAACCATCGAGATGTTTATTCCCGAAGGATTGATTGAGGAGTGAACAGATCATGTGCAGCTGCTCAACTGACAGAACAAACAGGCCCTTTCTCCAACTCAACCGGGTCAGCATTGGTTATCACTCGCACGGGCATCCACATATCGTACAGTCGGATCTCACCCTTACTGCCCGTGAAGGGGAACTTATCGCCCTGATTGGCAAGAATGGTTGCGGCAAATCAACCCTGCTGCGCTCCATTGCCTCGCTGCAACCCATCTGGTCGGGAAACATCCTGCTCAACGGCAAGGATATCCACACCCTCACCCCTAAAAAAAGAGCACGACTGCTCTCCATCGTACTCACCGGACAGGAGTCGGTAGCCTCCTTCACCGTGCGGGAGCTGATTGCCATCGGGCGGGATCCTTACACAGGCTGGCTGGGCAGTCTCACGGAGGAGGATCAACAAGTCATAGACCGTGCCATCGCGATGACCTACCTCGAAGGGTTTGGTGAGCGCAACATCCACGAGCTCTCCGACGGTGAACGGCAGCGTGTCTTCATTGCACGTGCGTTGACCCAGGACACCCCCCTGATACTGCTCGACGAACCTACCTCGCACCTCGACCTTCCCAACCGTATCAACATCATGCTGCTGCTGCAAAAGCTGGCACGCGAGACCGGCAAGACCATCTTCATCTCTACACACGAACTGGAAACCGCCATGCAGGTGGCCGACAAGCTCTGGCTGATGGAGCAGGGAAAGGGAATCACCGTGGGGACCCCTGAGGATCTGGTGCTCAACGGCAGCTTCGACATTGTTTTTCGTCACCCCTCCTACGAGTTTGACAAGGAGTATGGCAGCTTCGTGGTGCAAAAGCAACTCGACAAGCGGATCACCACCCAGGTGTCGCACCCGGACGGGTTGATGGCACGCTGGACCACCAAGGCACTCTCCCGTAAGGGATGGCGCATTGCTGCTGATGCCCCCCTCCAACTCATGGTCGATGAGGAACAGAACCGTTGGGTTGTCAATAGTGGCAACAGGCAGGTTGTGAGCCACAGCATCGATGAGATGTTGCGGAGCCTGTCAGAAATGGATTAACAGGAGTGAAATCCCCATCATGGTAACAGTGTGAGCAACCTGTTTTTTATTATCTTTGCATCCTGATATAGGGAAATCTCCTTCAATGGAAGTGAAAAAAAGAAATATTGCAATTCTTGGATCTACCGGCTCCATCGGCCGGCAGGCACTTGATGTGATTGCCTCCTATCCGGAACGGTTTGAAGCATATGCACTGGTGGCAAACAACAGTGTGGAACTGCTTATCGAGCAGGCACGACGTTTCCTCCCCGAGGTGGTGGTGATAGCCAACGAGTCGAAATACTCCCAGTTAAGGGAAGCGCTCAGCGACCTGCCCATCAAGGTGTGGTGCGGTAGTGGAGCCATTGAGGAGATTGTGAGGGATGAAGCGATTGACATGGTGCTCACCGCCATGGTAGGGTTCTCGGGACTCAAACCGACAATCAGTGCCATCGCTGCCGGTAAGACCATCGCCCTGGCCAATAAGGAGACACTGGTTGTTGCCGGTGAGCTGATTACCTCCCTGGCACTCGAGAAGCGTACAGCGGTGCTGCCTGTCGACTCGGAACACTCGGCCATCTTTCAGTGTCTCAACGGTGAAGGAGCCAACCCCATCGAGAAGATACTGCTCACTGCCTCAGGAGGTCCCTTCCGCAACTTCAGCAGCGAACAGCTCCGGAGAGTGACCCGTGCCCAGGCATTGGCCCATCCCAACTGGAACATGGGAGAGAAGGTGACCATCGACTCCTCCACGCTGATGAACAAGGGGTTCGAGATGATTGAAGCCAAATGGCTCTTTGGTGTTGAGCCCTCGCAGATTGAGGTGCTGGTGCATCCACAGTCGATCATCCACTCCATGGTGCAGTTCGAGGACCGCTCGATCATTGCCCAACTGGGTCAACCCGACATGCGGATGCCTATTCAGTATGCTTTCTCCTACCCTGAGCGGCTTCGTTCAAATATCCCGCCAGTCGACTTCTTCACGTTGTCGCAGCTCACCTTCGAGCGTCCCGACCGGGAGAAGTTTCCCAATCTCACTTACGCCTACGAAGCGATTGACAAGGGTGGCAACATGCCCTGCATCCTCAACGCTGCCAATGAGGTGGCTGTAGGGATGTTTTTGCAGGAGCGTATCGGTTACACTGAGATGAGCCACCTGATCGCCGAGACGATGCAGAAGGCAACATTCCTGCAATCACCCTCACTCGATGACTACCTGCAATCGGATGCCGAGACCCGCACCATCATCAGCGAGCTGGCCCATTAGTATAACAACGAAACAACATAATAACGAAATAACGAA
>JAAZLV010000381.1 GCA_012799155.1 Bacteroidales bacterium
ATGATCTTGTTGTGTGCGGGCCAGAAAGTCTCCTCCGGGAAGGAGTCGGTACCAAGGCCATCCTGGTTGGTGACCATCACCAGTTCATATTCCAGTTCTGCCGCGATACGGGAGAGATACTGAAACACCCCCGGATAGAATTCAAGCTTCCCGAGACTGTCGATCTGTTCATCCTCCGGCTCCAGGATCAGTGTACCATCACGATCAATGAATAATATCTTCTTCATAATTTCCGATTGCTGTAGTTTTGAATTGCAGTGAGAAGCTGGCGATTCTCAGCCGGTGTTCCCACTGTGATGCGCAGGCAGTTGTGCACAACGGAATGACGGTTGCGCACAATCACTTTCTCTTCTACCAGGCTGTGATATAGTCTGTTGGCGTCATCGACCTCCACCAAAAGGAAATTGGCATCGGATGGATAAATACGATGAACCACTGCCATCTGAGACAACTCTGTTTCGAGGAGAGCTCGTTGTTCAAGGATCACCTTCACCCTGTAGGCATGTTTCTCCGGTTTGGAGAGGGCCTTGAGTGCTTCCAGCTGGTTGAAGCTGCTCACATTATAGGGAGGTTTCGTCTTGTCCATCAGTGCGATGATATCCTTGCCAGCGTAAGCGATGCCCACACGTGCGCTCGCCAGTGCCCAGGCCTTGCTGAAAGTCTGCATCACGATCAGATTGGGGTAACGGGACAATAACCCGGTGAAGCTTTCACCGCTGCTGAAATCAATGTAGGCTTCATCCACCACCACAATTCCCTGAAACGCATCCAGCAGTTGCTCGACACCCTGCAGGCTGTTGCCTGAAGGATTGTTGGGAGAGCAGACAAAGATGCATTTGGCACTTTGTTGCAGTATCAAGTCCATCTGCAGTTCAAAGGTATCTGTCAAAGGAACTTCAATTACCTCCACGTTGTTGATGCGTGCCGACACCTCATACATTCCGTAGGTGGGTGGGCAGAGGATCACACGATCTCTTCCCGGTTCACAGAAGATGCGATAGACCAGGTCGATCACCTCATCACTGCCGTTGCCGATAAAAATCTGATCGGCAGGGATGCCGCGAAAGGCAGACAATGCCTGCTTCAGTTTCCGCTGGTGCGGGTCCGGATAGCGGTTCTTCCTGCCAAACGGGTTTTCGTTGGCATCGAGAAAGATTCCCTCATCACCGCTAAACTCGTCACGTGCGCTGGAGTAGGGTTTCAATGCCCATATGTTGGGACGTACAAGCGCCTGCAGGTCAAAATGTTTCATCTTTGCTGTTTTCTTCGTTTCGTTGCATTTTTTCTGCCAATACGGATCCCAGACGCAGTGATACCGCATTCTTGTGGGCGAAAAGCTCTTCCGCTTCCGCCATCGCCTCAATGGCGGGACCGATGGAGAGAATCCCTTCGGGGCTGAGTTGCTGGAAGGTGATCTTCTTCACGAAGCTGTCGAGTGATACCCCACTATAGGCTCTGGCATAGCCGCTGGTGGGAAGCGTGTGGTTGGTGCCACTGGCATAATCACCCGCACTCTCGCAGCTATAGTTGCCGAGGAAGATTGATCCGGCATTCACCACACTGCGACTAAGCAGTGTAGGGTTCTCAGTAGCCAGGATCAGATGCTCTGGTGCATAGGCATTGCTGAACGCGATGCAGTTTTCAAGATCACGAAAGTAAATGGCCCTGCTGTTTTTCAGTGCCTGTGTGGCAAACTCTTTCCGAGGGAGTGATTCAAGCTGCAAGTCGAGCTCCTTGTTCACATCCTTAATCACCTGCTTGCTGTCTGAAAGCAGGATCACCTGGCTGTCGGGCCCATGCTCGGCTTGTGAGAGCAGATCAGCTGCTACAAAAGCAGGGTTGCAGTCCTTGTCTGCAATGATCAGTACCTCGCTGGGGCCGGCCGGCATGTCGATGGCCGTGCCGTAGAATTGTGCCGACCGTTTGGCGGCCATCACGTACTGGTTCCCCGGACCGAAGATCTTATCAACCTTTGGAATGCTCTCGGTGCCGAAAGTCATGGCTCCTATGCCCTGTATGCCGCCAACGGCAAAAATGCGGGTGACAC
>JAAZLV010000382.1 GCA_012799155.1 Bacteroidales bacterium
AGTCTCGACTACGAGATGACGGACTACTCTAAAATGAAACTTGCCGTTCCCTCTGGAGCTTATGAAGATGAGGATTGGTACGAATGGGACAATGAGTACATCGCGATGGATTTCCGACCGGCTTCGACAATCCGTGCGGGAATAGAATATCGTTTCACACAGCAGTTCTCGGGACGTCTAGGCTATGCCTGGATGCAGAACCCTTACGACAGTGACCTTGTTGAGTTCGGTGATGCGGCCGTCGTTGGATCGAACACCATCTATCGGATTGAAGGTGACACCAACTACCTGACCGGGGGACTCGGTTATCGCTTCAACAGGAATTTCTTCCTCGATGTGGCAGTCGTATACAGCAGTCAGACCGATGATCTCTATCCTTTCCCCAACTACTACGATGGGGCAACACTCTCAGTAGATGCATCACCTTTTAAGATGGATAATAACAGCCTGAAAGGTTTGGTCACATTGGGATACAAGTTTTGAACAATCTGACAATAAAAAACAGAAGCCGGGAGTTGCATTCCCGGCTTCTGTTTTTTTTACCTGTTCTGGTTGCGCAAGTAAAAATTCAATCAAGACAATCGCATACATGGGCAAGTGAGAATCATGCGAAACATGAATCACCTGTATTGCGAAAAATAGTACCTTTGCATCATACAATAAAATTATTCAAAAATCCCTATGGAACAGCAAAAAGGTTATCTTACCACTGACGACAAGAGAAAAGTGACCACCCACCGACTATTGGAAATGAAATATCGGGGTGAGAAAATATCGATGCTTACGGCTTACGACTACTCAATGGCAACCGTGATCGACCAGGCCGGGATGGATGTGATCCTTGTGGGCGACTCGGCATCGAACGTGATGGTGGGCAATACCACCACGCTTCCGATGACAGTGGAGCAGATGATCTACCACGGTAAGTCTGTGATGAATGGTGTGAAGAGAGCCATGGTGGTTATCGACATGCCTTTCGGAAGCTACCAGGGAAACCCCCGGGAAGCGGTGGCCAACGCGGTACGGATCATGAAGGAGACGGGAGCCGATTGCCTCAAGCTGGAAGGGGGCAGGGAGATCATGGAGTCGGTGAAGCTGATTCTCAGCGCCGGCATCCCCATCATGGGACACCTGGGACTGATGCCCCAGTCGATCAACAAGTATGGCACCTATGCGGTAAGAGCTGAAGATGAAGTGGAAGCAATGAGACTGGTGGACGATGCCCACCTGCTGCAAGAGGCGGGTTGCTGCTCATTGGTGCTGGAGAAGATACCTTCTATGCTGGCAAAAAAAGTTGCGGATGAGCTGACAATACCGGTCATCGGTATCGGCGCCGGTCCCCATGTGGATGGCCAGGTATTGGTGATGCACGACATGCTGGGTCTGAACAAGGGCTTTTCACCCCGTTTCCTGCGCCGCTACGCCAATTTATTCGAAGAGATAACCAATGCCGTACAAAACTACATTAAGGACGTTAAAACGGCTGATTTTCCCTCAGAGAAGGAGTCTTACTAGTTGGCAGGTTAGTAAGTTTGAAGTTCATAGTTCAAGGTTCAATTCTGACAACTCACTGTAGAACGGTATATCGGTCAGGAACTGGTAGTCAAGCGTGGGAAAATTGATCCGGTAGCAGAAGTGGCTGATGCCGTTTGAGACTACAATGTAAGGAACCCGCAGTACGCTGTTATAGCGCGCCACCTGGTCGAATACCTGCTGGGTGATC
Source organism: Bacteroidales bacterium (assembly GCA_012799155.1). Classification (GTDB taxonomy): domain Bacteria; phylum Bacteroidota; class Bacteroidia; order Bacteroidales; family Dysgonomonadaceae; genus Proteiniphilum. Next base: position 1,724 of record JAAZLV010000382.1, read on the forward strand.
GTCACCCTTGGTTCCTTGTACTCCAGGATCATCAGCGGTTCCAACTGCTTGTTATAAATTACCGTGTCACATCTACGGGAGAGCGAATTGAGCCGTATGGCTGTTTCATTGGCGATGCGTGAGGCGGGATACCCTTTTTGTTGCACCAGGTAATTCACGAAATGTTGGCGAACCCACTCCTCTGGTGTCAGCACCACATACTTCCTGCGCAAAGGATCAAATATCTCCTGCAACTCTCCTTTTTTTCTGATTTTTGCATCGTAGGATGGCAAATTTAACGGGTACATATTGTATCTTTGTTTGTATAACAGGGTTCGCTCTGAACAAAAATAGCGCTTTTTTATGAGAACGAAACAAGAAATCGTGGAGAACTGGCTTCCCAGATACACCAAAAGAGCACTTGCCGATTTCACCGGATTTATCCTGCTGACCAACTTCCAGAAGTACGTGGAGATCTTCGCGGAGCACTTCAAGGTACCCATCGTGGGTGCCGATGCCAACATGCCAAACGCTTCCGCCGAGGGAATCACCATCATCAACTTCGGAATGGGGAGTGCCAACGCAGCCACGGTGATGGACCTGCTGAGCGCCGTGAAGCCTACGGCTGTGCTCTTCCTGGGCAAGTGCGGCGGCTTGAAAGCACGCAGTGAATTGGGGGATTACATCCTACCCATCGCCGCCATCAGAGGCGAGGGAACCTCCAATGACTACTTCCCGCCAGAAGTACCCTCGCTGCCGGCATTCAGCCTCCTGCGAGCAGTCTCATCCAACATCCGCGACTTCGGGAGGGATTACTGGACAGGGACCGTCTACACCACCAACCGCCGGGTGTGGGAGTACGACGATGACTTCAAGGGATACCTACGGCAGGTACGTGCCCTGGCAGTTGATATGGAGACCGCAACGATCTTCACCTGTGGTTTTGCGAACCACATCTCCACCGGAGCGCTGTTGCTGGTCTCCGATCAGCCGTTGATCTCCACCGGTGTGAAAACGGAGAAGAGCGACCAGCATGTCACCGAGAACTTCGTGGAAGAACATGTGAAGATAGGAATCAAATCACTCTCCTCCATCATGAACAATGGATCGACAATCAAGCACCTGCGTTTCGACTGGTGACCTCCACTACAAATCCTGAACAATGGCAGCAGCAACCAAAAATAGCTACGAGGCAATTCGTGCCGACATCCTGAAGGGACAATTTCATCCGGTCTACCTGTTGATGGGTGATGAAGGTTACTTCATTGACCGGCTTACCGAACTGCTGGAAGAAAAGGTGCTAACCGAAACAGAGAAGGATTTCAATATGCTCACCTTTTACGGTGTGGACTCCGATGTACATAACATCATAGCGGCGGCACGCAGATATCCCATGATGGCAGAACATCAGCTGATCGTGGTGAAAGAGGCACAAAATCTTCCAAAGTTTGAGGAACTGGATCACTATGTCAGTAATCCAATGCCATCGACCGTTCTGGTGATCAACTACCGCCACGGCAAGGTAGACAAAAGAAAGGCTTTGGTGAAAAACATAGAGAAGATTGGGGTGGTTTTTGAATCGAAAAAACTGTACGACAATCAAATTCCCCCGTTCATTGTCTCCTGGTTCAGGGAACAGTCAATCACCATCGACGAGAAGTCTGCACAGATGCTGACCGATAATGTGGGCAATGACATCAGCAAACTGATTCCCCAGCTTGAAAAGCTGGTGGTGTCACTTCCAGCCGGAAACAAGAGGGTGACTGCAGAACTGGTTGAACAAAATGTGGGCATCAGTAAGGATTTCAATCCCTTTGAACTGCAGAAAGCAATTACCCGCAAGGATCTGCTAACGGCAAACCGCATTGTAGATCACTTCGGCAGAAACCCGAAGGAATATCCAATGATGGCTACAGTGGCCGTCCTCTTCAATTACTTCAGCAACCTGCTGGAGTGTTATTGGCTCCCGCGCAGGGATGAACAATCGGTGATGGCTGCATTACAGATCAGGAGTAGCTTTTTCGCACGCGATTACATGACCGGACTAAGGAATTACAGTGCAGGCAAGGTGATGGAGATCATCTCCGACTTGCGACGCTTCGATGCCTCCTCTAAAGGGGTGGACAACGTATCCGCCACACAACATGAACTGCTGCGCGAGCTGGTCTACCGCATCATGCACTAGTCCTGCTTTATCCAGTCGATGATCTTATCGCTCAGGGGGCTCTCACCGGGCATCACCACATCTACCAGATGTCCCTGCTCATCGATCATGTATTTCTGGAAATTCCAGGTTACCTCCTGGTCCAACACACCGTTTTCATCCTTTTGAGTAAGCCAGCTGTATAGCGGTGCCATCTCATCTCCCTTCACGCTGATCTTGTCCATCATTGGGAAGGTTACGCCAAAATTACCGGTGCAGAACTCTTTGATTTCCTGATTGGTGCCGGGTTCCTGATTGTTGAAGTTGTTTGCCGGGAATCCGATGACTGTGAAATTCTTATCCTGATAGGCGCTGTATAGTTTCTGCAACTCCTCATACTGGGGAGTCAATCCGCAGCGGGAGGCGACATTCACCACCAGCACCTTTTTTCCTTTCAGTGTAGCCAGGTTGAATTCATTCCCGTCGATGTCTGTTACCGTAAAGTCGTGCAACGTTCGCTCGGAATTTCTGCTCTCTTTGTCGGGGAGATTAGTCGTCTCCTCTTTTGCTGCCTGATCTTGTTTGTTCTGACCACTGCACCCCGGTGTGATTGTCAAAAAAAGCAGTGCAAACAATATGCCTATCCATCTCTTTTCCATTCTCTCTTTTTTAATTGTTAGCATGAACTGATCTGCCGGAAAGAAATTGTCTGATTGTATCAGCAGATCATCATTGTTCTATAACAAATGTTACTCCTATAGGGTTCAGCTACCTTCCCACTTTTCTGATGTACATTTGAATACATGAATAATCCATCCTAATTTACATAATATCATATAGATAGAAACATTTTAAAGCTTCAGGAGCAGAATATTGTGTCGCCGATAGGAGAACTGTATGAAAAGAGCTCCTTCAGGAAGATTTGAGCAGTTTGAGATATGACAAACAGATAATATTAAAGTGTATTGATGTTCTCTAATTTAACCCACGGATATCTATACATCGTCAGTTCAATAATTACACAACCAAATAAATGTAATAGTGTAGAAATGAAAATCACATATGTTTCGCGGATTACGGAATACATTTGTTCATACAACTGCTGATTACAATCCCATTTTACAATACAATTCTTAAGTTTCTCCTTTAACAATTGCTCAGGGATAGTATAATTAATAGATAAATATCTGCTATAGTTAGAGTAATACATGTTATCTAAAGCCATGAATTAGCTTGTGTCGGGAAATAGCATTCGTTCTTTATATATTATGTTAAAAAACTAGGATAAATAATGTTTATAATGCTATATATCAGTATCATACCAGTATTATATTAAGTTTTAATTATTCATCTCCCCAGCTACTTAGCTATTTGGTAGAATTATGATATTACAAATGTTTCGTGCTGTTGG
>JAAZLV010000383.1 GCA_012799155.1 Bacteroidales bacterium
GCCGCTCACCAGAATGTCCACCTTGCCATCTGTGTCGCGCCAAATCTCCTCACCGGTTGTGCGGTAGTGTACCTCAGGGTTGGCAGGGTTCTGGAACTGCTGCAGGATCACCGCATCAGAAAGTTGACTTTTCAGGCTCTCTGCTTTGGCAATGGCACCCTTCATGCCTTCGGGACCGGGCGTCAGCACCAACTCGGCACCAAGTGCCTTCAGCAGGTTCCTCCGCTCGAGGCTCATTGTCTCAGGCATGGTGAGAATGAGTCGGTATTGTTTGATGGTGGCTACGAACGCCAGTCCAATGCCGGTATTGCCACTGGTGGGTTCAATAATGACCGAGCCGGGTCTCAAAACTCCCCGCTTTTCGGCATCTTCCACCATGGACAGAGCGATGCGGTCCTTTACACTCCCTTGGGGATTGAAGCTCTCCAGCTTGGCGATGATCTCTGCCTTTACTCCTTCGGATGCTTCAAGACGGTTAAGACGCAACAGCGGGGTGTTGCCTACCAAATCTGTCAATTTCTCTGCAATCTTTGTCATATTTTCTCTGTGTTATTAATTTTTTGACAAAGTTAGGGTGTTGTACCATCCAATGAAATAGCACATTTGTGTTATTTTTTCCAAAAAGGAATGAGAATTGATTACTTTTGTGGATCAGAAGGTCTAAAATGAAACATGTAACACATATATTCCTTGCCGATAACCAGGATATCACCCGCCGGGGTGTGATGGCCCTGCTGGAGGAGCTGTTGAGTGAGGTGGTGATTGAGGAGGTGGCAGATTACCGTACGCTGCAGGTATTGTTGCGGCGTTTTCCCCGCTCAGTGGTGGTGGTCGACTATGCACTTTTCGACTTTCAGTCGCTCTCGCAGCTGCTCAACATGAAAAGTGGTGCTGCTGAAAGCTCTTGGCTGCTTTTTTCCGACGAGCCGGAGGGTCAGTTTCTGCGTCGCCTGCTGCTGGCCGATCCTACTATCAGCGTGGTGACCAAACAGGATCGCCTGGAAGTGGTTAGGGAGGCTCTTCAGGCGGTTAGCTACGGGGAGTGCTACCATTGTGAATATGCCGAATCGGTATTAGAGGAGGGGGTAATGCCTAAAAAGACAGCCGATCCGCTCACCCCAGCCGAGAAGAATGTGCTGCGGGAGATCGCTTTGGGCAAAACCACCAAGGAGATCGCCATCGAGAAGCATCTCAGCTTCCATACGGTGAACGCGCACCGCCGGAACATCTACCGCAAGCTGGGAGTTAACAGCCTCAGTGAGGTTACCCGCTATGCGCTGCAGGCCGGGTTGGCAGATCCTGTGGAATATTATATTTAGGGGCGCTCATAGCGGACATAGGCAATCTGGCGACCGTCTGGCGACCAGCTATGTACGTTCAGCGATCCCTGTCCACCATAGAAGACGGGTGTAAGGTCGCGGCTCTCACCACTCTCAATATCGAGCAATCGTATCTTCACATCTTTCCCGAAAGGGTGTCCGCCCTGTTGATCTTCAAGGTAGGAGATATAAACTACACTGCGATTGTCCGGTCCGGGGTGAGGAAACCAATTGTCGTACTCATCGGAGGTGAGCTGCTCCTGTTCACTCCCGTCGGGTCGCATCCGGTAGATATGCATCCGCCCTGTACGGTGGCTGTTAAAGTAGATCCATTGCCCGTCGTAGCTGTACTCGGGACCGTCATCCAATCCCTTGGCATCGGTTAACTGCACCTCTTCATCACGGATGGTGTGGGCCTTCCAGACATCCCACTCCCCATTTCGCATCGCGCAGTAGACTACCCACTCGTTGTCGGGGCTGATGCCGTGCCAGTAACTCGGATTATTGGATGTGATCAAACGGGGCACACCTCCCTGTGCTGGCAGGATAAAGATACGTGAGTTGCCGCCGGGAGAGGAGACCCGATCATCGTTGTGACTCACTATCAGCCAGCGCCCGTCGAGGGAGAGGCCATGGTCGTTGTTGCAGTTGTTTGCGAAGCCGGTGTTGATAACCCCCTCCTTTTTACCGTTCACTGATACCTTTTCCAGTAAACCGCCAGCATTGATGATCAGGTAACTGCCATCGCGCGACCAGTTGGGAGCTTCGAAATGGCGTTTTTCACGCAGGATAATTTTTTCTTTTCCAGTTTCAACATTCAACAGCACCAGTTCGCTGGTGAAGGAATCATTGTGCTGTGCTGCTACAGTAGCGAATAGGGACATGGTTACTACAAGTAAGGTTAATGTTTTCATTTTCATTTGTGTGGGTGAGTTGGTTTTTCCACTATCTTCCAGATGGCCTCCACCCAACTGTCGTTGTCATTGAGTGAAGGGATAAAAGTGAATTGTTTCCCTCCTGCATCCATGAAGAGCTTGCGTGCCTCAATATCGATGTCGTAAAGAGTTTCCATATTGTCGATGGGAAAGCCGGGAGCAATCACTGCCACATTATTCCATCCCAGTTTGGGTAAATCACCAATATCTTTATTCAGAAATGGTTTCAGCCATTTTCTACCCCTCTGGGAGGAGTAGAAGAGGAAGGTGTCGTGTGGATCAATGCCCGTTGCCTGACAGAAGAGATGGTTGGTCTCTTTGAGCTGATAGACATAGTCAAACTCCTTTCCCTTTCGCCAAGCGGCTGCAACCTGTGTTACCGGCAGGCTGTGGTAGGTGAATACCAGCTTGTCGATGCCCTCAAGGTATGGACGTGCCTGGTTGGTCAGCGCCTCGATAAAGGCAGGATGGTTGTAATAGGGCTCCACGAACCTGAGACGGAAAGAGTGGGGTCGACTGAAAAAGATACGCCCTATTGCCTCTTTCATGGTTTCTGTTGTCGACTGGGCATAATGGGGATAGAGTGGAAAGACCACCACCTCATGGAGTAACGGACACTTGCGCTCAAGTTCTCTGAATGCATGCAATACATCAGGTTCTCCATAACGCATAGCGATTTCTACGGAGATATTTTTCTTGTTCTCCAACGTTGTTGCAAGTTGCTGCATGTGATACAACAGTGGAGAGAACTGAGGTTCTTCCTTGCGCCATATGAGATTGTACTTTGCCGCAGATTTGCCAGCTGATAGGGGAGCGATGATTTTTCGGGCAAGTAACGAGGAAAACTTTGGAGAATGACCGGTGACATAGGGATCCGACAGCATGTCGCCGATGAATCGTCTGACGTCAGCCTTGTTGTTGCCGGCCGGGGTGCCTAAATTGACCAGTAAAATACCTCTCATAAATAATCTTTTTGTCTCTTCAATAGGTTTTGTTGCGACCGTCAATAACGGCTAATCAATATATGTCTCCAACAGTCGCGCTTTTCCTTCAGGCACCAGGGTCACACCAACTGTGTCGGCCGGTATCAGGATTGTTTCTCCCTGACGGAATGAAACCTCATTGTGATTGTTGTCGCGTAATGTGATGCTCCCATCTATGCAGATGAGGATCACGAATGAATCGAGCGATGCAAAATTGCGTTCCATCGGCCGGTCGATTTCCAACAGGTGGGTAGTGAAGTAGGGGCAACTGACAAGCTTCACGGGATGGTTTTCGATATTGTCGTAACCGGTCTTGTATGTATCGTACAGGTTGAAATCGATTGCATCTTTTGCAAGTTCGGTGTGCAGCTCCCTGAGATTGCCTGAAGCGTCCCTGCGATTATAATCATATATACGGTAAGTGACATCGGAAGTCTGTTGTATCTCGGCGATGAAGCAGCCGGCACCGATGGCATGCACCCTCCCTGCCGGCAGGAAAAAGAGATCTCCCTGTTTCACTGTATGTTTTTTCAGCTTGTCGGTAAAGGTGTTCTCTAGTACCGTCTGAATGTATTCATCGGGGGTGATTTGTTGGTCGAACCCGGAGTAGAGATATGCTCCCGGTGTCGCATTGATCACATACCACATCTCGGTCTTCCCGAAAGAGTTGTGTCGTTCCTTTGCCAGCCGGTCGTCAGGATGTACCTGGATGGAGAGATCGTCGTGTGCATCTATGAACTTGATGAGCAGGGGGAAGGTATTGCCGAACCTCTCGAAGTTTTTTTTGCC
>JAAZLV010000009.1 GCA_012799155.1 Bacteroidales bacterium
CACTGGCCCAGACAGGATCCATAAAAGGTACCATCGTGGATGGTGCTACCGGGGAACCGTTGATCGGTGCTTCGGTACTGGTGGAAGGTACCACCTCGGGCGCTGCAGCCGACCTGGATGGAAACTTCGTCATCAATGGTCTGACAACTGGAACGTACTCCTTGCGTGCCACCTACATCGCTTATCGCCCTCAGCAGATTGCTGAGGTTGTGGTTGAAGCCGGTAAAGAGACATTATTGCAGATTGTCATGGAGACTGATGAGATGAGCCTTGACGAGGTGGTAGTGGTGGCAACACCCCGCCTGGAATCGGAACGTATCCTGATGAGAGATCAGCAGAACGCCACGGTAATCCGTGAGAGTGTAGGTGCCCAGCAGCTTTCTCTGCAGGGTGTCTCTGATATCGCCACGGCCACCAGTAAAATTACCGGCGTGGTGAAGAGCGAAGGCTCGGGGGAGGTCTATGTGCGGGGACTGGGTGACCGCTATGTCTCCACCACGATGAACGACCTGCCGATACCCTCAGATGATGTGGAAAGGAAAAACATCGATTTGGGTCTTTTCAGCACTGGTGTGATTCAGAATGTAGGGATCACCAAGACATACAGCACAGGTAGTTACGCCGATCAGACCGGTGGCAACATCAACATTGTCTCGAAAGAGTTCGTCGACCAGTTTACCCTGGAACTACAGGGTGGAGTCAATTCAAGCCTTCTGAGCAACAATCAGTTTGGCAATTTTCGCGTCACCCCTAACCTGCAGAACAGCTTGCTCACCTTTTACAGTAGGGAGCATAACCTTGTGGATGCCATCACCAAACAGTCGTGGGATCCCCGTGGGAAGAGCCTCCCTCTCGATTTTGGCATCACCACCACCGGCGGGAAGGAGTTTACTCTCATGGAAAGAGACCTGACACTTTTCTACACCCTCTCCTACAAAAGCGATCACTCACACACCACCGGAGTCTATCGGAGGTTCAATTCCAACACCGTCTATTCCGACTTCTCCGATACAGAGACCTGGAGCAGCAGTGCCAATCTGACCGGGCTGCTCAATTTGGCATATCGCTTTAACAACAACCACAAGATCAATTACAATCTTCTCTTCATCAATAAGCTCACCGATCAGGTCTATGAACAGGGTCGCAATGGCAATGGATTCAAGTTCGACATGGATGAGATTTCAAACTCTTTTTTCACCCGTGACATGAACAGCCGTACCACGATGGTGCTTGTGAACCAACTGCTGGGTGACCATCGTTTCTCAGACAGCAACCGACTGGAGTGGGGTCTCGGCTATAATCTCACCGCAGCCGATGAACCAAACAGGATCAGAAATTACACAGGTTTCGACCAGGGAAGCATCTACTTCTCCTATCGCATTGCCGACTTTGAGAACCGGAAATCGAGCCAGGAAATAGACGACAGGGAGGTTAACGGATATATCCGGAACAAGCTTGACCTTGCTTTCGGGGGACATCCCTGGAAGCTCGAATACGGATTAAATTATCGCAACAAGCAGCGTGATTTCAGCAACCAGTTTGTTGGGGTGCAGATGATGGGCCTGCGCAAGGGTGACGACAATGTGGATGACCTCACCTCACTCTTCACTGATCCCGGTTTTGAGCCTTCAAAAA
>JAAZLV010000062.1 GCA_012799155.1 Bacteroidales bacterium
CCACTTTGCCTTCTCTGGCTAACCATCCGAGGGCAGCGTAGAGATCCTTGTCGGTCAGCTTGGCTGCCTTCTTTACCTCTTTCACATTCTGGCGGCCGTTTTCATCAAGTATTGTCCATACTTTACCGGCGTTGATACCAATTTTCTCAATCATAACTTTGATCTTAATTTTAATAACCTAAAATTTGAATTCTGCAAAGATAATGCTAATTTTTCAAAAAACAATTTTTCCGGTGAAGTTGCCTTGGGATAAGCTGTTGTAAGATATATCCTTATTGCTCCTCAATGCGAAGGAGGTCATCCAGGATTGTTGCCGTCTGAAGGATGAGTGATTGACTTCCATCATTGTGAATCACATAATCCGACCGCTCCACTTTCTCCTCCTCCGGCATCTGGTGCTTCATGCGCTCCTCTACTGCCTCCCTGGTGGTGTGATCACGTTGGGTAACCCTTGCCAGACGGATCGATTTGGGTGCAAACACTGTTATGACCTTGTCGAGATAACGTACAAAACCTGCTTCGAAGAGAAGAGCAGCTTCGATCATCACAACCGGATGATTTTGGTGTAGGGAACACCAATCTAAAAAGTGACGGGCCAGGATAGGATGAACGATGGCGTTTACCGCCTCCACCTTTTGCCTGTCAGCAAACATGAGGGTAGCCAGTTGTTTGCGGTTGAGAGAACCTCCTGCATAAAGATCCTTTCCGAAAAGGGCGGTGAGCTCTTTGCGAATGACCGTCGAGGTATCGTTCAGCTGTTTGGCCTCACTATCGGCATCAAATACCGGGATGCCATGCAGGCGGAACAGTTCACTTACTACCGATTTCCCACTTCCGATACCTCCGGTGATGCCTGCCGTGATCATCGATCTGATTTGTTTTCAAAAAGAAACTCTACGCTGGCAGGTGATATCCGGACGTTCTGTACCGCTTCGGGACGTTTGCTCAATTGTAGTTCCACCCTGCCATCTTCGTTGCGTTGAAAATCGCGGTATTTGAGCCTGATCTCAAAATCTTCGGGAACAATCTTGCGGTATTCCTCCAGGGTTACAGAAAAGGAAACATTGGCACGTGAAGGGAAAAATTTCACATCCAAACTTGCGGGAAGACCCGTTGCAGTGATTGGTACCTCAAAAGTACGTTCAGTGAACTCCTCAATCGGGATGAAGATCTCCACCTGTTCGGGAACGAACTTGACACCTTCTACGCGGTTGATTGTGATAGGCAATTGTGAGGTGGCCTTCAGGTTCCTGAAGATTGTGTACTCCGTGGCAGCATGTTCCAGTTTTCCAAGTGATTCGCGTGATCCGTATGCTGTGATTTTTTCAGGCAAGAAGGTGACACTGTCGGCCACAAGGTTGGCCCTGCTGGTTGTAATCTCGCCGTCGAAAACAACCGTGAGCTCCTTACTTTGTAACTTCGAGGTGGAGAGGTTGATTATCATCGGATAGTAACCCCTGATGTTGGTGCTTGAAAAGAGGCGTGAACGTATCAGCTGCCTGTACTGCTCGCCTTGCAATGTGTTGGTGCCATCCTCAGTGAGCTCTGCCACGTTGATCACGAGCGAATCTTTCTTGCTCACGTCGAGGCGGAAGATGGCGGCACCGTTGTCGGTAATACTCACTTCAACATAGTCGGGCAGCGGGTTGTCAAAAACGATGTCCTGGGGAATATTTGTGTATTTCAATGGAATGCGATAGGTGCCTTCCACGTTCTCTTTCTGGAAGAAGAGCATCAGCCAGAAGATGAAAGCCAGCAGAAGGAAAAGCAAAAAGAAGAGCGTATTCTTCCACGGGAATGTGGAAAAAAAGGCTGCCACTTTGGGTTTCCATTTTCCGATGATGGCTTTCACCTCCATGAGCGGATCTTTAAGGGGTCGTCACATCTGCTGAAGAAGCAAAGACGGAAGCTTTCTCAAACTTGATCTTCACACCGTCGGCAACCTCAACCAGGAACCATGTCTCACCTACCTCCTTAATCCTTCCGTGGATACCACCCGAGGTAACCACCTTGTCGCCCACTTTCATCGCAGCGCGACTTTTTTGCAACTCTTTCTGTTTCTTCTGTTGTGGGCGGATCATGAAGAAATAAAATACAGCAATGATGGCAACCATCATAAAAAGGGTACTGCCCATGCCTGAAAAACCGCTGCCCTGGGCAGCCTGTAGTAAAATATTCATAAGAATAATTTTTAAGTGTTTGAAAATTAATTTTTAAAGATTGTTTTTTCTGCTTTTATTTCCTGTACAATCGCGTCCAGGATGCCGTTGATGAACGTGCTGCTTTTGGGCGTGCTGTAAGACTTTGCAATCTCGATGTACTCGTTGAGTGAGACATTGGTAGGTATCGACTCGAAAGTACAGATCTCGGAGAGTGCAACCTGCATGATGATCATATCCATGAAAGCGATGCGATCGAAATCCCACTTCTCGGTGTGCTTCTCGATCAGTGTCCTGTATCTGTCCTCGTTTAGAATCGTGTCATGCAATAATTTGAGTGCAAATGTACGGTCCTCTTCATCCTTGAACATGGGCAGTAGTGGCTGGTTTGCCCCCTCCTGCTCCGAGAATCGCTTGATTGTTTTCAAGACAAAACTCTGTACGATCTCTACATCATCGTTCCAATATATGCACTCATCCTCAAGAATCTCATCGAGCTCCTCATTGAGATATATATACTGCTTGAAGCACTTTCTCCAGAATTCGCGATCTTCATCATAGCTGGGTGCTGCAAGTTCAATATAATTCTTATAGGTATCCGAGTCGAGAATGGTGTCGAGCAGGTTCTTCAAAAATGAGTTGTCAGCATCCCATACCATTGGTCTCTCGGCGAAGTGGTGCTGCAGTTGGCGGTTGTCACGCAACTGCTGAATGAATTTGTTGTCGATAAGATGGGTGTTGGGATTTAAATCTTCCCAGGAGGGGAGATGCTTGTTTTTCTTTGCCTCCACCCTGCTTTCGTAAGCTTTTGTCAATTCCACCATCAGCGAAAGCAAATAGAAATAGAGGTCGTGAGATTTCTGCAAACCGAAAAGAAGTTCCTTTTCAGCACTGCGTAAATCCTTATTCGTATTCTGATACCAAGAATATACAATCTGTACGATCCGGATACGAATTAAATTCCTGTTTATCATTGTTTAAATGAGCTTTTTTTTATGATGTTGCAGAAACATAACCACTTGTCGGTTCGTGGGTAACGAAGTGATAAATGCCATGTCTCATGCAAAATTTCCAACTACAAAAGTAGTGATTTTTTTGTTATTACCTTGCAGGAATTGTGAAAAGTAAATGGCGATTGAAGCGAGCAGCTCTTTTTTCTATCATTTTGATCATCGAGTCTATCCTCTTGGTTGGTGCTGAAAAAATGAACTTCCGAAAATAATTGCACAATAAAAAGGAAATCACTAACTTTGCGCCGCTTTTTGAGAGCTCCCAAGTGTGATGGGAAATAAAGAAAGCAGCTTTATTTTGAGTAACACAAAAACAAGAATTGAAAAAATGAAAACATTTGAATTAAAAGGCGAAGTCAGGGATGATTTCGGAAAAAAAGCGGCCAGGGCTTACCGTAGCGAAGGGCTGATACCCTGTGTGGTTTATGGTGGTCACGAAGGTGAGAATCTCAACTTTGTCGTGAAGAATAGCGATGTACGCAATCTGATTTACACACCCGAAGTGTTTCTGGTGAACCTCGACCTGGGAGAAAAGAAGCTGATGGGAATCGTGAAGGATATTCAATTCCACCCGGTGAAAGACAACATCCTGCATATTGATTTTCTGCATGTATTTGAGAATGCACCGGTGGTGATTGAAATTCCGGTACGTCTTGAAGGATTGGCAGAAGGTGTGAAGGCGGGTGGTAAACTCTCGCTCGATAGCCGCAAATTGAAGGTGAAGGCATTGCCTGCACACCTGCCGGAAGAATTGGTGGTGAATGTTGAGAAGTTGGAGCTGGGTAAATCAATTCAGGTTGGTGATCTCAACTTCAAAAATCTGGAAATTCTCACTTCCAAGAATGCAGTGGTATGTAGAGTGCAGCTGACACGTGCTGCAAGGGGTGCCGCCGCTAAGGCGCAGTAACCTAACGAGGTATGTAATGAAATATTTGATTGCGGGATTGGGCAACATCGGACCTGATTATGAGCAAACCCGCCACAATATAGGTTTTATGGTGTTGGACGCTTTTGCAAAAGCGTCCAATGCTGTTTTTGAGGATCGCCGATATGGTTTTGTAGCCGAGATGCGGTTGCGTAACAAGATGTTGCTGTTGCTCAAACCCTCCACATTTATGAACCTGAGCGGTAATGCAATCCGTTACTGGCTTCAGAAAGAGAAGATCGACAACCAACAGCTGCTGGTGGTGGTTGACGATCTGGCTCTTCCTTTCGGTACGCTGCGTCTCAAGGCCAAAGGTAGTGATGCAGGGCACAATGGGTTGAAGCATATTCAGGAATTGATAGGGCAGGATTATCCACGACTGCGGTTTGGTATTGGAAACGATTTCCCACGTGGCCGTCAGGTGGATTATGTACTTGAGCCCTTCTCCGCGGAGGAGCAGTTGCTATTACCGGAACGCATTGAAACAGCTGTGGATATGATCCGGAATTTTTGCCTGTCTGGCATCAACACCACAATGAATCAATACAACAATAAGTAAGCTGTTGAAAGATGGAAGAAGTGCGCATTGACAAATGGCTTTGGGCGGTTCGCATCTTCAAGACGCGGACAGCCGCTTCCGAGGCCTGCAAAAAAGGTAGGGTGCTCATTGGAGGGACAGCGGTGAAGCCTTCCCGGAATATCAGGGTCGGGGAGGTGATCAAAGTGAGGAAGCCTCCTGTGACCTATTCCTTCAAGGTTTTGGGCCTCGCTGAAAAACGCATGGGTGCCAGATTGGTTTCGGAGTATATGGAGAATGTGACACCACCGGAGCAGTATGAGCTGCTGGAGCTTAACAGGATTAGCGGGTTCGTAGATCGACAAAGGGGTACAGGACGTCCCACAAAGAAGGAACGGCGCGACCTGGATCAGTTTGCCGATGACATTCCTGAAGATCTTTTCAACTGGGATGAATAAGGGAGTTCCTTAACGGGAGACCCTTATTTTTTTGTCCATACGGTTGTAGATCGGTACAATTTCAACTGTGTCGCTGCTGAGACAGTAGGTGGCATCTCCCTCTGCACCGTTTGCAATGAGCCGCCCATAATGCTCACTCTCCATCAGGAAACCCATCGGATCTGCTTTTGCCTCCAGCCACAACAGTTGAGCTACTCTCGCTGCATCCGAGCCGATTGTGACCTTTCCACAGGCAGAGAGACGTTCCAGAAGTGCACCTCCGAAGATAGTGTCTTCCAGATTGATCCGGTTGTTCCAACCCGCACAGAGTACAACAATTCGCTCTGCATGTTCAATGCAGTAGCGGCTTAATGCCCCGATGTTCGAGAAGGAACCTATCAGCAGCTCCTGTGCGTTTGCACCCTCCCTGATGGCCATTGTGCCGTTGGTGGTGGTGAAGACAACCTCTCTTCCCGCTACCCTTTCAGGCGTGTAATCGAAGGGAGAGTTGCCAAAGTCGGCAAAGTCACACTTTCGCGTATGTCGTTCTGCACCCACCAGGTAACCATCACTCTTGAAACGCTTTGCCTCCTCGATCTCTGCCACGGGGATGATTGCCGTTGCCCCGTTGTGGAGCATGCGGCACATGGTGGTTGAAGCTCGAAAGATATCGACTACGATCACGGTATCATTATCCTGTCGGTAATAGGGGTAGAGCGCGGGTGAGGGAGCGATGTCAACGATCATATCTCGGCTGTTTTGATGCAAAGATAAATATGATTTGTATCATCACAAAACGGGTTTTGAGAACGGATGCTGCCCTTCATATCAACAGATCCGGCTGGTAAGGCTCTCTGGGATGATATTTTTTTTGTATCTTTCGGCCCGAAAAAAATAGAACGAATATAAATAATAAAAGAGTAATTGTTGATGAGGATCACCCCATACAAGGTTATACTGGCATCTGCCTCACCCAGAAGACAGTCGCTGCTCTCGGGTATTGATCTGGAATATGAACTGCGTACGTTGCCAGATGTGGATGAGTCGTTTCCCGATGATCTGCCGCACGAACAGGTGGCAGAGTATCTGGCACGTAAAAAGGCGGCAGTATACCTAGATGCTCTGACAGAAGATGAACTGTTGATCACAGCCGATACGATTGTGTTGTTGAACGGTATGATTTTGGGTAAACCCACCGATAGGGAGAAGGCACAACAGATGCTGCAGATCCTCTCCGGTAAACAACACAGGGTGATTACCGGTGTCTGCCTCACCTCAATGCAGAAATCTTGCTCCTTTTCAGATACGGCCTGGGTGACATTTGGTCACCTCACCGAAGAGGAGATCAGCTACTATCTCGATCGCTACAATCCAATGGACAAGGCGGGAGCCTATGGTGTGCAGGAATGGATTGGTTATGTGGGGGTGGAGCAGATTGAAGGCTCTTACTTCAACGTGATGGGTTTTCCCATTTATAAAGTATATCGAGAGCTGAAGCGGTTTTAAACGAAATAAAAAATAATCTCCTATCTTTGTCACAGATTTTTTTAGCAATCAGATAAATTGAACACAACCCTATGCTTACAGTAGAAAAAATTGGCGGTACCTCTATGTCGCAGTTTCAGGATGTCCTGCAAAACATCATACGGGGAAACAGAAAGGGAGACCAACTCTATAACCGCATCTTCGTGGTGTCGGCCTATAACAACGTGACCAACTGGTTGCTCGAACACAAAAAGACCGGTGAACCAGGCATCTACAACAAATTCCTCAACGGTGAGGACTACAGCAGTGCCCTCGATTCGTTCTGCCAACGCCTGCTGCTTATCAACGACGGCTTTGCGGATATCGGACTGGACCTGAAAGAGGCACGTGATTTTATCCGCTTTCGGGTGGATCAGGCCAAGACGGTGCTATACAGCCTGGGAAAGGTGCTGGCCTCGGGGTACGTGAACCGCACCGACATTCACCTTGCCGCACGTGAAATACTTGCTTCCATTGGTGAGGCACACTCCGGGTGGAACTCAGTCAATATCCTCAACAATAACAACATCAACGCTCGTTTTATTGACCTCTGCGGATTCAACGACAACGAGCCGTTGACAATAGATCAGCGCATCCACAAGGAATTCAGCGGCATCGATTTCAGCAATGTACTTTGTGTGGCTACCGGTTACACCAAAGGTACTGAGGGAATCATGCGGGCATTCGACCGAGGGTATAGTGAAGTCACCTTCAGCAAGATTGCCGTGGAGGTAAAGGCTCAGGAAGCAGTAATCCACAAGGAGTTTCATCTCTCCAGTGCCGATCCCAAGATTGTGGGGGTAGAAAACAGCATCCCCGTTGGACATACCAACTATGTGATTGCTGATCAGTTGGCCGATATCGGTATGGAGGCCATCCACCCTAAGGCTGCCAAGCCATTGGAGTTGGCCGGAATCGACATCCGTATCAAGAACACCTTTGAGCCAGAACATCCCGGAACCCTCATCTCTCACGATTATGTCTCGCCTGATCCGCGGGTGGAGATCGTTTCCGGCTCGCGCAAGGTGATAGCCATCGAGGTACATGACCCAATGATGGTTGGTGAAGTGGGTTTCGACGGACTCATCATGAGTTACTTCGTCAAGCATGGGGTGAGTTACATTCTGAAGTCGACCAATGCCAACTCTATCACCATGGTGGTGTGGGACAACGAGAAAAGCCAGGAGCTGATAAAGGTGCTTAAAGAGGTGTTCTATCAGGTGGATGCAAAACCAATGGCCATTGTATGTGCCATGGGCTCCAACATCGCACTTCCCGGTTTTCTCTATTATGCCGCCAAGGCCCTCTACGAGAAGGAGATTAATGTGGAGAGCTTCGCTCAGTCGCTGATGCAGGTGAACATGCAGTTTGTGATCCGGCGTGAGCATTATGAGGATGCAGTGATTGCCCTCAATGAAGCACTCTGTAAAAAGATTGATGCCAACACATCACGCTGACACTCATTTTCCGGACATCATTGATCGTTATTGCTCCTCCTCGTAGTTTTGGTATAGAAAATCGTTGTAGGGAAAACGGGTGGTGTGAATCTCCTTCACCTTCTCATAGATGAGCTGTTTGAGAGCATCGATGTTCTCGCGTTCCCTGGCAGAGATGAAGATGCAGTGCTCCCTTATCTTGTTTAGCCAGGAGTCCTTCAGTTCATCAAGGGTGAAGTGCTCACGTTTTTTCGGTGTGAGGTCGTCCTCCTCCTTCACAACGTGTGAGAATGCGTCAATCTTATTGAAAACCAGAATGACAGGCTTCTCCCTGTCGTCGATCTCAAAGAGCGTTTTCTCAACAACCTCTATTTGCTCCTCAAAAGCCGTGTGGGAGATATCGACCACATGCAGGAGGATGTCGGCCTCCCGTACCTCATCGAGTGTCGACTTAAACGACTCGATCAGGTGGGTGGGTAACTTGCGGATGAAACCTACCGTATCGGTTAGCAGGAATGGCAGGTTCTCGATGGTCACCTTTCGCACTGTTGTATCGAGTGTTGCGAAGAGCTTATTCTCGGCAAACACATCACTCTTGCTGAGCAGTGTCATGAGTGTCGACTTTCCAACGTTCGTATAGCCAACCAGTGCCACACGTACCAGTTTACCCCTGTTCTTGCGCTGCACCACTTTCTGCTTGTCGATATCTTTCAATTCCTGTTTCAAACGTGAAATCTTGTCGAGGATGATGCGCCGGTCGGTCTCCAGCTGTGTCTCTCCTGGGCCGCGCATAATGGTTCCGCCACCCCCACGCTGGCGCTCCAGGTGTGTCCACATACGGGTAAGGCGTGGTAGGAGGTACTGATACTGCGCCAGTTCTACCTGTGCCTTAGCATGGGCTGTCTGTGCCCGCATGGCGAAGATGTCGAGAATCAGGCTGGTACGGTCCATGATGCGGATCTTCAACTCCTTTTCGATGTTGCGGAGTTGCTTTGCAGAAAGCTCATCATCGAAGATCACCACACCCACTTCGTTTTCCTCGTCCTTCACATATTCTTCTATTTCCTGCAGTTTCCCCTTCCCCACGAAGGTGACCGGATTGGGCATCTCCAGTCGCTGTTGGAAACGTTTTCCAGGTACCAGGCCGGCCGTCTCCGCCAGAAACGCCAACTCATCGAGGTATTCTTTTACCTTCTCCTCAGTCTGTTCGGGTGTGATGAGCCCTACTAGCAGGGCGGTTTCATTCTTTATTTCGTTTGTGATGAAGTCTTTCATAAATTTATTCTGAAAATTGATGTAATGGGTTGTTTATCATTGTGACCCGGTAGGCTGTGGCGAGATATGTACTTAAAACCAGAAACCGAAGCCGGCAGTGATAAGCAGCTGTGAATAATCATTGATGAACTGGTATTTCAGTTCCAGGTTGGCTCTTACGCGGTAGCTTATGTCATGTTGATAGCCGATCCCCAGATTGGCACCCGGTCTGTGATGCGTCAACGCCTTCCCGGTAGTATTGTATGTTGCCTCCGGATCATAGTGCCAGTTGGAGTAGTGAATACCTGCAAGTGGATAGAGTGAAGCTGCATAACTAAGGGGCAGGATGTAGTGCAGGTCTGCCTCAGCCATCCACATCCGCTCTCCTTTCGTTTCGAGGTAACGGGTGAAGGAGGGTGCAAACCGCAGGTTGTTGGTCCGGTAATAATGCAGATGTACACCGGCGCCAGGTTGTTCTGCCACCGATGCATATCCTGCATGGACACCTACACCCCATGTACCCTCAAACTGTGCCTGTAATGCTGGCCATGAGGATAGCAGTGTGATCAGCATGACTATCCCTCTTATGATGATTGATCGTTGTTTCATCCTACAAAGATAACGAAATCAATGAAAAGATGTTGTCGTGAAAAGCAATTCTGTGTGAGTCAGCTCTCCTCTCCTCCTTTGAGGATCGGGAGATGCCACTGGTAACGTACCGCCAACATCCGGATAAGGATCACTGAGGTCGCAGTGGTGAGCTGGATGGCGATTTGATGGATGCCTGCCGCATGCATGATCGTAAAGACGATACCGCCGATGACGCAGGCCAGTGCATAGATCTCCTTTCGGAAGATAAGCGGTATTTCGTTGATCAACACATCACGTACCATGCCGCCCACTGAGCCGGTGACTGTGCCCATGATCACAGCCACCCAGGGTTCATACCCAAGTGAGAGGCTCTTCTCTACGCCCACTACCACGAAGAGTCCCAGTCCGATGCTGTCGAAAAGGAAGAAGGTGTTGTTGAGACGTATCAGCTGATTGTGGAAGATGATCACGAAGAACAAAGCCAGTAGTGTGGCCCAAAGATAGACGGGGTTCTCCATCCAAAAGGGAGTTACGTTTATGAAGAGATCGCGAAGGGTGCCACCACCGATGGCAGTCACGAAGCCTACCACAAAAGCACCGAAGAGATCGAACTTCTTTGCCGATGCCAGTCTGATACCGCTGATGGCAAAGGCAAATGTGCCAAGGAACTCGATGACGTCTACAAACTCAACTACTATATACATTCCTTTTGTTGTATTGTGCTGCTGTCTGTTTCCCGAGAGGCTGCCATTACACTGTGCGGAGGGCTAGATGATCATTCCGCTTCCCAGGCAGAGATGGCTCTCACTGTCGTATACCACCCCAAACTGGCCTGCGGCGATGCCCTGTACCGGTGCCTCCGACTGAATACGGTACAGATCGCCAATACGGCTGATTCTTCCACGGGTGAAATCGGGTGTATGGCGTATCTTGAAGGTGATCTCCTTCTCATCGGTGAAATCGCCCCAGATATCTTTTGTGATGAACTCGAAGCCCTGCAGGTTGATTTGATCACCATACTGATGACGGGTGTCATACCCCTTTGAGACGTATACGATGTTGCGGTTCACATCCTTCTTAATCACAAACCAGGGGCCACCGCTCAGTCCCAGTCCTTTGCGCTGGCCGATTGTGTGGAACCAGAAACCTTGATGCTTTCCCAGGATATTACCTGTCTCCAGTTCTACAATCAATCCCTCCTGTCTTCCCAGGTAACGTTCAATAAATTCGTTGTAGTTCACTTTACCCAGAAAGCAGATGCCCTGGCTGTCTTTGCGCTTTGCCGAGGGCAGCTTCTGTTCGGCTGCAATGGCGCGCACCTCCGACTTGAGCAGGTCACCAATCGGGAACATCAACTTAGCGACCTGCAAATAGCTGATCTGCCCAAGAAAGTAGGTCTGATCCTTCACACTGTCTCTTGCCGTAGAGAGCCAGGTCAGGCCTTCCTTTTCGGTGGTGGTGGCATAGTGTCCCGTGGCAATGCGATCGAACTGATGTCCCCACTTCTGTTCAAAGACGCCGAACTTGATAAGCTTGTTACACATCATGTCGGGATTGGGTGTCAGTCCCCGCTTCACAGAATCAATGGTGTAGCGTACCACGCTGTCCCAGTACTCCTCATGTAGCGAAACGATCTCCATTCGGCAACCATACTTTTTGGCGATGAACGATACAATCTCAATATCCTCTTCAGAAGGACAGTCAATGTATCCATCCTTATCTTCCATTCCTATCTTAATGTAATAGATCACCGGGTCGTGGCCCATCTCCTTCAGGCGGTGTACCACCACAGAGCTATCCACACCACCGGAAACCAAAGCTGCTATCTCCATCGTTTGTTGATTTTGAACTGCAAAGGTACAAATAAGAATCGAAATGTGTGATTAGACAGTGTGAGGTGAATGATCATCTTTTAATCGGGAATATAATTGAAACAAAAAAAATAGTATTACCTTTACAAATTCGGAATAGACTGTATTTGTCGGTCTAATTGCCGAGATAGGGAGTCGACTACCGGGTGCGGATTGTCCTCCACCTTCCCCGATGCTGATTCGGGCCATGAGCGCAAAAGAAAAAAACGATATAAATGACTTACAGATGGAATTATTCAACCCTGTCACACGACCAAAAAAATATAACAAATGAATTAGCGAAAGAACTTGATTTACATCCCGTACTTGTTGATCTGCTGGTAAATAAGGGAATAGAGAATGCGGAGGAGGCGGACAAATTTCTGCATCCCAGACTGGAGGATCTTCACGACCCTTTTCTCTTGCCTGATATGGACAAAGCAATTCGGCGTATAGAAAAAGCGCTGGGCGACAAGGAGCGGATCCTTATTTACGGGGATTACGATGTAGACGGAACAACTGCTGTTTCACTGGTTTACAAATTCTTTCGGGGAATTACCAGCAATATTGATTATTATATTCCGGACCGGTACGATGAAGGGTATGGCATTTCGTTTCAGGGAATCGATTATGCCGTGAAAACGGGTGTAACGCTCATTATCTCTCTCGATTGCGGCATCAAGGCGGTGAGCAAAGTCG
Organism: Bacteroidales bacterium; assembly: GCA_012799155.1. GTDB lineage: Bacteria > Bacteroidota > Bacteroidia > Bacteroidales > Dysgonomonadaceae > Proteiniphilum. The sequence continues at coordinate 12,403 of JAAZLV010000062.1, forward strand.
CCTATGCCAAGGAACATGGCATTGATTTTATTATTTGTGATCACCATATGCCGGACGCTTGTCTTCCGGAAGCGGTGGCTGTGGTCGACGCCAAACGGCTCGATTCTGTTTACCCTTATGATGAACTCTCCGGTTGCGGTGTGGGCTTCAAGTTGGTACAGGCTTTCTCGGAACGCAACGGTTACCCCTTTTCCGACATTGAACCCCTGCTCGATCTGGTAGCAGTGAGCATCGCATCCGATATTGTTCCGTTGACGGGTGAGAACCGGATCATGATTCACTACGGGCTAAAACAGCTCAACTCCAATCCCAGCTTTGGCTTAAGAGGTATCATCGAGATTTGCGGGCTTCACCGAAAGCAGATCACCGTAAATGACATTGTATTCAAGATTGGTCCCCGCATCAATGCCTCCGGCAGGATGATGAACGGTAAGGAAGCTGTGGATTTGATGCTGGCGGGTGACATGACTGCTGCACGTGAGAAAAGCAAGAACATTGACAAGTATAACGAAGATCGGCGTGAACTGGACAAGCGGATCACCGATGAGGCTATCGACTATATTGACAAGCATATAGATATCGATAACCTGAAGAGCATCGTGCTCTACGATGAAAATTGGCACAAAGGTATCGTAGGTATCGTGGCTTCGCGTCTCACGGAGAAATATTTCCGTCCTGCAGTGGTCTTGACCAAGTCGAACGGGATGATCTCCGGCTCGGCGCGTTCAGTGCCAGGCTATGATGTCTACAAGGCAATTGAGTCGTGCCGGGATATCCTTGAGAATTTCGGAGGACATATGTATGCTGCCGGACTGACGTTAAAGGAGGAGCATCTGAAGGAGTTTACCGACCGATTCAACAGCCTCTCCTACGATGGCATAGAACCGGGAATGATGCTACCCCAGATTACCGTCGACGCTGAGATAACCCTGTCGCAGATCACACCTGAATTCATTACAGATCTCAAGCTGTTCAGTCCCTTCGGCCCGGAGAATGAAAATCCGGTTTTCCTATCACGCAACGTACTCGATTCAGGCAATAGCAAACTGGTAGGCAAAGGATTTCGCCATATTAAGCTGGAGTTGAAGGATCAGACAAGGGAAGCTCCCATGCCTGGCATTGCATTTTGTCGGCAGGATTTCTTTCAGATGATAAAAGCAGGCAAGCCGGTGGATATCTGCTATACGCTGGAGGAAAACACCCATGGGAGCCGGTCGTTCACACAGCTGATGATCAAGGATATTCGAGGTTAACGAATACGACTACTTGCGTATGCAACCGGAATTGTTTCGTCAGATACTCCGTGATTACTGGGGGTATGATTCTTTTCGTACACTCCAGGAGGAGATCATACAGTCGGTCTGGGAAGGTAGGGATACACTGGGGTTGATGCCCACGGGCGGCGGGAAGTCGCTCACATTTCAGGTGCCTGTGATGGGCATGAAAGGTATTTGTCTGGTGGTCACCCCTCTCATCGCCCTGATGAAGGATCAGGTAGATAACCTGCGTGAACGGGGTATCAAGGCGGCGGCGGTCTACTCAGGCATGTCGCGCGATGAGATTATCACCACGCTTGAGAACTGCATCTTTGGCGATTTCAAGTTTCTTTACGTCTCCCCTGAACGACTCTCTTCTGATATTTTCATCACTAAGCTGCAAGCCATGGATGTCTGTCTGCTGGTGGTGGATGAATCACACTGCATTTCCCAGTGGGGATATGATTTCCGCCCCTCCTACCTCAAAATTGCCGATATCAGGCATCTTCTCGAGGGGGTGCCAGTGCTGGCGCTGACTGCCACTGCCACGGCAGAGGTTGTAGATGACATTCAAGAGAGGTTGCTTTTCCGGGATAAGAATCTGTTTCGCACCAGCTTCTTACGTGAGAACTTGTCATATGTCGTGCGCACGGCCGACAATAAGGTTGGAGAGCTTTCGCACATCCTGCAAACTGTTCCGGGCAGCAGCATTGTCTACGTTCGGAGTCGCAAACAGACAAAAGAGATAGCTCATACTCTTCAGAAGGCAGGTATCGCTGCCGATTATTTTCATGCCGGCCTCTCTCATGAAGAGAAGAATCTGAAACAGAACAGTTGGAAGAATGGTGAGCGTCGCGTGATTGTGGCGACGAATGCTTTTGGTATGGGGATCGACAAGGCTGACGTGCGAACAGTGGTACATATGGATCTGCCCAACTCCCCAGAGGAGTATTTTCAAGAAGCAGGACGAGCCGGTCGCGATGGAGAACGTTCCTATGCTGTGATCCTTTACGCGAAGGCTGACAGTGTTAAATTACGAAAACGCATCACTGATGCCTTTCCTGAGAGAGAGTTCATTGTGCGGGTCTATGAAGCGCTGGGCAACTATTACCAGGTTGCTGTGGGTGCCGGTTTTGGCAACGCTTACGATTTCAGTCTGCACGAGTTTTGCATACCTTTCAAATTCCCTTTCCTGCAGGCACATCATGCGCTAAAGATTCTGGAGCTGGCAGGTTACATTGAATATACCGAGGAGATTGACCTCCGATCGCGGGTCCGATTCCTGATCTATCGCGATGAGATGTATACGCTGCAGTTGGAAAGGGAGATGGATGAATTGTTGCATACCCTCCTTCGTAACTATACCGGTCTTTTTTCAGACGACGTATATATCGATGAGTCGCTGCTCGCGGCAAGGACAGGGAAAAGCAGGAGTGAGGTATGTGAAATGTTGATCGCCCTCTCCCGGATGCGTTACATCCGCTATATTCCACAGAAGAAAACGCCATTCATTGTATTTACCACTTCAAGAGAGGATTCGCAGTTTGTCTCAATTCCCCGTACGGTCTATGAAGAGAGAAAAAAGCGTTTCGAAAAGCGAATTCATTCCATGATAGACTATGTGGAAGAGGGAGACGTATGTCGAAGCAGGATGCTGCTCATCTATTTCGGTGAGAAGAATCCGAAAGATTGTGGATATTGCGATGTCTGTCTGAGGAGAAATGAGGCAGGTGTGACCAATTATCTTTTCAGGTTGCTGAGGAAAAAGATACTAGCTCAATTTGAACTGGAACAGACACTGAGACTCAACATGCTGGTGGAACAGGTTACAGACGGTGAGGGTGATCAAGAGCAGGTGATCAAGGTGATACGTTTCTTGGTCGATTCGGGAGAACTGGAATTGCACGACGACCGAATATCGCTCCCTGAGGTTGTTGGATGATTGATGGTCAATCACATTTTGATTGTAATAACACCATACAAAAAACACCTGCAATTCTATGAACTGCAGGTGTGAGGAAGTGTGACCCCGACAG
>JAAZLV010000384.1 GCA_012799155.1 Bacteroidales bacterium
ACTCCCTGGCCAAATGGAAACGGTTGACCCTGGCCGACTATGAAATTGAAGAGGGTTTTGGCATCTATACCGACATGAATGCAATCCGGGCCGATGAAGAACTGGATAACCTCCATTCACTTTATGTAGATCAGTGGGACTGGGAGCTGGTGATCAGTGAAAAGGAGAGAACCGTGGAATTTCTGAAGAACGTTGTCAGGAGAATCTACGCCGCCATGCTCCGCACAGAATACCTTGTGTATGAACTCTTCCCCTCCATTACGCCGCAACTGCCGTCAGAGATCACCTTCATCCATGCCGAGGAGCTCCTGCAACGCTATCCCGATATGGATGCCAAACAGCGGGAAGATGCCATCACGAAAGAATTTTGTGCGGTCTTCATCATCGGAATTGGAGCTCCCCTGAGCAACGGTGAACCGCATGACGGTCGTGCACCCGATTACGACGACTGGAGCACAATCGCTGAAGATGGTTACCCGGGTCTGAATGGTGACTTACTCGTCTGGAATCCTGTTCTGATGAAATCGGTTGAGCTCTCCTCCATGGGTATTAGAGTGGATGCCAACGCACTGGCATCTCAGCTCAAGGCCCGAGGCAAGGAGGAGCGTCTCTCGCTTTATTTTCACCGGCGACTGATGAACAATGAATTGCCACTTTCCATTGGAGGCGGCATCGGCCAGTCGCGCCTCTGCATGTATTACCTGCGCAAGGCACACATTGGAGAGATTCAGGCAAGCCTGTGGCCGCGGGAGATGCGTGAAGAAGCAAAAGAGCAGGGTGTATTTTTGATCTGAAACAGCTCCTTATCCTTAATAGAATAATTGAGGCCGTCTCATGTGATATGATGAGACGGCCTTTTTCTGTGAATAGGTTACAGTTTGAGTAGCCTAATTTCAAGAATAGACAGTCTATTTTCTCCGGTACAGGTTCTAATCTCGTTCTAATCTCGTTCTAATATGGTTCTAATATGGTTCTAATAGATTCGAACCAGATTAGAGTCAGTTACGACTGAATTGATACCCTGTATAAAGCCAAATAAGGCGATTATTAGTGGTTGGGATGAAAAAAAGCCATCTCATTTGTATGTTGAGACAGCCTCTTTTCTTTTTATACTGAAGATGATTTTGTATTTTCGTCAACCCTAATCTGTTTGTTATGGATGTGAAAATTGAAGAGAGTTGGAAGGAACTGCTACAGAGTGAGTTTGAACAGCCCTATTTCGAAGAGCTGACCCGTTTCGTACGGGAGGCATATCGCAAAGGAACGGTCTATCCCCCGGCAAAGCTGATTTTTCAGGCTTTCGACCGCTGTCCATTTGATCGGGTGAAGGTGGTGATCGTAGGGCAGGATCCCTATCACCAGCCGGGGCAGGCCCACGGTCTCTGTTTCTCGGTGAACGACGGAGTTGCGCTGCCTCCCTCACTGCAGAATATCTACAAGGAACTGCAGAATGATATTGGCAAACCACCCGCGGCTTCCGGCAATCTTGAAAGATGGGCCACGCAGGGAGTGTTGCTGCTCAATGCAACCCTCACGGTTGAAGCCAACCGGGCAGGTTCACATCAGGGCAAGGGGTGGGAGCTATTCACCGACAGGGTAATTGAACGACTTGCAACGGAAAGGGAACACCTTGTCTTTATACTCTGGGGAGCATATGCACAAAAGAAAGGGGAAGGGATTGATGCGAATAGACATCTAATCTTAAAGTCGCCACACCCTTCGCCACTCTCTGCACATCGCGGTTTCTTTGGAAACAGCCATTTCAGCAGGGCAAACGCCTACCTCTCGGCCCATGGAAAAGAGCCAATAATTTGGTAGCGAATTACGGCAGAATTACCCTACACTGCCTTCGAGACTGATTTGAAGAAGTTTTTGCGCCTCCACTGCAAACTCCATTGGGAGCTTGTTCACCACCTCTTTCACGTAACCGTTCACGATCAAACCGATTGCTTCCTCTTCACCCAGACCACGCTGGTTGCAGTAGAAGATCTGATCTTCGCTGATCTTGGAGGTGGTTGCCTCGTGTTCGAGAATGGCTGTCGGGTTCTGAATATCGGTATAGGGGAAAGTGTGTGCGCCACAGTGATCGGTCAGCAGCAGACTGTCGCATTGCGAGTGATTGCGTGCGTTCTCTGCCTTCTTGCTCACCTTCACCAGTCCGCGGTAGCTGTTGTTGCTGCTGCCGGCCGAGATGCCCTTGGAGACGATACGGCTGCGGGTGTTCTTGCCCAGGTGGATCATCTTGGTACCCGTGTCGGCTTGTTGGAAGTTATTTGTCACTGCCACCGAGTAGAATTCACCCACCGAGTAGTCGCCGGCAAGGATGCAGGAAGGATACTTCCAGGTGATGGCTGATCCTGTCTCAACCTGAGTCCAGGAGATCTTGGAGTGATTTCCCTTGCAGATACCACGCTTGGTCACGAAGTTGTAGACCCCTCCCTTACCGTTCTTGTCGCCGGGGTACCAGTTCTGTACGGTAGAGTATTTGACTTCCGCATTTTCGAGCGCCACGATCTCCACGATGGCGGCATGGAGTTGGTTCTCATCGCGCATCGGGGCGGTACAACCCTCCAGGTAACTCACGTAGGAGTCATCATCAGCCACAATCAGGGTACGTTCAAACTGACCCGTGTTGGCCGTGTTGATGCGGAAATAGGTGGAGAGTTCCATCGGGCAGCGCACACCCTTCGGGATGTAGACAAAGGAGCCGTCGCTGAAGACTGCCGAGTTGAGGGCAGCATAGAAGTTGTCCTTGTAGGGTACCACGGAACCCATGTATTTTCTAACCAGGTCGGGGTGATGTTTCACTGCCTCACTGAAGGAGCTGAAGATGATCCCTTTTTCGGCAAGCACCTCCTTGAAGGTGGTTTTTACCGAGACGCTGTCCATTACGGCATCCACGGCGACACCGGTGAGCTGCTTCTGTTCGTCAAGCGGGATACCCAGACGCTCAAATGTTTTAAGGAGCTCCGGATCCACCTCGTCGAGGCTCTTGGGGGTTTTGCGTTTGGTGGGATCGGCGTAATAGATGATGTCCTGAAAATCGATGGCAGGTATCTTCAGATGTGCCCACTCCGGCTGCTCCATCGTGAGCCAGTGGCGATAGGCTTTTAACCTGAACTCCAGCAGCCACTCGGGTTCCTCCTTCTTTGAAGATATGAGCCGGACTACATCTTCGCTGAGTCCTTTTTCAATCACTTCGGTTTCTACATCTGTTGTGAAACCAAATTTATATTCTTGTGACGTTAATTCGTTTAATATCTGATCCTGATCCAGTTCTTGCATAGTTATCTTGAAGTTTTCGGGTCGTTTCGACCGGCATGAATAAGTAGGGCGGTAGGAGCCACCCAACTTGTAGTAACAACCAACAGGTTGCTTTTGTTGTACAAAGATAATCCTTTTTCATCAATTAAATCAATCACCAATGGTCCAACAAAAGCTTGAACAATTGTATCTCCGTTACTGTTAGATAGGAGAATTGACTAATAACAAGGACAATGGTTCGCTCTTCTTCATTCAAGAT
>JAAZLV010000385.1 GCA_012799155.1 Bacteroidales bacterium
GAATCGGTCACCAGTTTGTAAGGGTTGCCCTGGTGCATGTCGTAGAGCTTCATCGCGCCTACAAGGATCACGGCGACGAAACCGATCAGGAACATCAGGCTTCCCCAGAGACCGAAGAAGTGCATCGGCTTCCGGCCGAAGCGGTTCAGGAACCAGAGCGTCATCAGGTCGAGGTAGCCATTCACGAAGCGGCTGGCACCGAACTTACTGCTGCCGTACTTGCGTGCCTGGTGTTGCACCACTTTCTCCGTGATCTTACGGTAACCTGCATTCTTCGCCAGCACGGGAATGTAACGGTGCATGTCGTTGTAGATCTCAATATCCTTCGCCAGGGCGCTCTTGTAGGCTTTGAGCCCGCAGTTGAAGTCGTGCAGCCTGATGCCCGACACCCTGCGTGCGGTGGCGTTAAACAGCTTTGAGGGGAGGTTCTTTGTCAGCTTGTCGTCGTATCGTTTCTTCTTCCAGCCGGAGACCAGGTCATATCCCTCTTCCCTGACCATGCGGTAAAGCTCGGGGATCTCGTCAGGACTGTCCTGCAGGTCGGCATCCATGGTGATCACCACCTCCCCCAGCGCTTTTTCGAAGGCACAGTGGAGGGCAGGCGACTTGCCGTAGTTGCGTCTGAACTTGATTGCCTTCACCTTGTCCGACTCTTTGCGGAGTTGGCTGATCACCTGCCAGGAAGCGTCGGTGCTGCCGTCATCCACGAAGATGATTTCGTAACTGAAGCCCTGCTCCTCCATGACGCGGCGGATCCAGTCATGCAGTTCGGGTAGGGATTCCTCTTCGTTGTAGAGCGGAATTACAACTGAAATATCCATATGCTTGAGGGTCTGTTATGCTGTTTCATTTCTTTTGTATCGCATGGCGAGGGGGACGATCAGCAGCGAAAGGATCAGCCCCAGAAAGACATCGGCCATGATCACATTGCTGAAGATGTAGGTGATCGCTCCCGGCAGTGGCTGTTCTGCCAGCTGGGCTGCCAACTCTTTACCGATGGGCATTTGTGAGGCCATCTGCATCATTGCCTCGTAGATGCCGCCGATGTAAAGAGGGTCAATCCATTTCACATGCAGCAGTACCATCAGCGATTCCAGCAGGGAGGCAAAGAAGAAGAGCAGGATGGAGAACTGTATCCCCTCACCGAAGCGCATCTCACCGTTCGTTCCCTCACGGTTGTATTTCACCAGGAAGTAGAAGAGCAACAGCGGGGTGCCGAAGCTCAGGAGTGTAGCGGTGAAGCTGAGTAGCGGGTGCAGAGCACCGGTGATTACGAACAGGTACTTGAACACCCAGAACAACCCGAGAATTAATCCGGCATGCATGGTGTCGTTCAGTATCTGATTCTTATTTGATTCCATTGATTTCATCTTGAGATGCAAAAGTAATGAAAATAATGGAAATGGTTTGAACCGTCTGGTGGTTAATCACAAAAAAAGAGGCTGTCTCAACATACTAATGAGATGGTTTTTTACATCCCATCCACTAAGAATCGCCATAGTTGGCTTTTTACAGCGTATTAATTCAGTCGTAACTGACTCTAATCTCATTCTAATCTATTAGAACGAGATTAGAACCATATTAGAACCATATTAGAACGAGATTAGAACCAGTAACGAAGAAAATAGGCTGTCTCATGTTATATTTTGAGACAGCCTCCTTCGCTGTTCATGCCCTAAGGGTTCAGCATTTATCAAGAGTTGGCAAGCGCATCAGCATCCTTCTCTTCCTTCGTCCTGGGGAGGATCAGGTTGAGCAGCACACCAATTACGGCTGAGAGACCGATGCCGGTCATGCTGACGGTACCCATCTGCAGCACCGCACCGCCGATGCCGGTGGTGAGGATCAGTGAGACGATGATCAGGTTGCGTGAGTTGCTCATGTTGGTCCTGTTCTGGATCATGTTGTTGACACCCGTGGCGGCAATCATTCCGAAGAGAAGCAGCATGATACCTCCCAGCACAGCACCGGGAATCGCCTTGAGCAGGGCGCTCACCTTGGCCACCATGGAGAAGATGATGCCCGTGACGGCCGCGATGCGGATCACCGCCGGGTCGGTCACCTTGGTCAGTACCATGGCACCGGTCACCTCCGAGTAGGTCGTGACGGGAGGGCCACCAATCAGTCCCGCCACGCAACAAGCAATACCGTCGCCCAGCATGGTGCGATGCAACCCGGGACTCTTTACGAAATCCTTTCCGGCTACCTGGCTCACGGTGAAAACGTCGCCCACGTGCTCAATCACAGGTGCGATGGCTACGGGGATGAGGAAGAGGATTGCCTCCCAGGAGAACTCAGGCTTCACGAATTGTGGCAGTCCCAGCCAGGGGGCTGCGGCCACGCCGGAGAAGTCGACCCGTCCCAGAATGGCCGCAACGGCGAATCCTACGATGATGCCGGCGAAGATGGGAATCAGTTTGAGCAGTCCCTTTGCATACATGCTCACCACGATGGCGGTGACCAGTGCGATGATGGCCAGGAGCCAGTCCTCAGAGGCCATGCTGACACCTGTGCCGGCGAGTGATAGGCCGATCAACATAATCACCGGGCCGATCACCACAGGTGGAAAGAGTCGTTTGATGAGATTTATCCCCTGCCACTTCACCAGTGCGCTCATCATGAAGTAGACCGCTCCCACGGCAACCAACCCTGAGAGGGTTCCCGGCAGGCCATAGAGCTCGGTAGCCTTGACGATTGGTGCGATGAAGGCGAAGCTACTGCCCAAAAAAATAGGGACCTTGCCTTTCGTTACCAAATGAAAGATCAATGTCCCTATCCCTGCGGTGAAGAGTGCGGTGGAAGGATCGAGTCCGACGAGTAAA
>JAAZLV010000386.1 GCA_012799155.1 Bacteroidales bacterium
AAATGCATTGTCTACCTGTCCCATTGCAATAAACAAGGTGGCGACAAACAAGCTGAATGTGATGATAAATCTCTTCATAATCTTAACTAAACTGCCTATTGGACTGCAAACCTACGAAAAAGATTAAAGCAGCCAATCAGAATTACCAAAAAAAACAACCGTTAATATTTTCTTTATCCCTTAAAAACGATTACTTTTGCAACGCGAAAAAACTAATGTAACATTTATCAAATCGTATGTCTGCAAAAATACAGAAAGAGTCGCAAGCCGAAAAAAGCTTTGAGAACATCGGCGAGGCGTTGTCCAGTTCCGAACAGTTCCTGGAAAAAAACCAGAAGTCACTATTGACCGGTCTATTGATCGTGGTCGTGCTGGTGGGTGCTTATCTGGCATACCATTATCTATATAAACTCCCCCGCAACGAAAAGGCACAAGCAGCCCTTTTCAAGGGAGAGCGTTACTTCCAGGAGGGAGAAGATTCACTGGCACTCTTTGGCAACGGGAACGACTTCCCCGGCTTTGAATCAGTGATTTCCCAATACAAGGGCACCCGTTCAGCTGATCTGGCCCACGCCTATGCAGGCATCTCCTACAACCGGATGGGCAACAACGAGAAAGCACTCGAGCACCTGAAGAAGTTCAAGGGTGGCGACCTGCTGATCACACCTGCCGTTGTCGGTGCCATTGGTGATGTTTACATGAACATGGGTGAGAGTGACAAAGCGATCGACCAGTTTCTCAAAGCCGCTAAAAAGGCGGACGACCAGATGCTGTCTCCCATCAACTACAAGAAGGCTGGAGAGGTATATCTGAAGGAGGGAAATTACGACAAGGCGATCGAGATTTTCACACGGATCAAGGAGGAGTACATCAACACACCTGAAGGACAGGAAGCCGACAAGTACATCAAGCAGGCAGAATTGCTGAAAGAATCGAAATAAGATGGCTACCGAACTACACAATCTCTCCTCATACGATCCCTATACGATTCCGTGGGGCGAAGGAAAAAGGATCGGCATCGTGGTGTCGGAATGGAATTACACCATTACCGGCAGCCTACTCAACGGCGCGGTGAATACGCTGCGCAAGTTTGGAGTGAGGGAAGAGGACATTGTGGTGGAACATGTGCCGGGCAGCTTTGAGCTGACCTATGGAGCCAAGTTACTGATTGAAAAGGGAGCAGTGGACAGCGTGATCATGCTGGGATGTGTCATTCAGGGGGAGACCCCTCACTTCACCTTTGTGTGTGACAGTGTGACGAAAGGATGCACCGAGCTGAACCTGCAAAAAGATGTTCCTGTTGTCTTTGGGCTGTTGACAACGCTCACACTCGATCAGGCCAAGGCCCGCTCAGGGGGTCGTCACGGTAACAAGGGCGACGAAGCAGCCATCACAGCGTTAAAAATGTTAGCACTTCGTTCCAGATATCAATAATTGTATTATCTTTGCACACGCAAAACAGGGGCAGTTACCAGAGTGGCCAAATGGGGCTGACTGTAACTCAGCTGGCTTACGCCTTCGGTGGTTCGAATCCATCACTGCCCACGGTTCCGATGCGATGATTTGCGCATTTGCTGAATCGATTTAAAACATCGGCAAATGAACCAACAAACAGATCGTCAAATCAATATTGCGGAAGTAGCTCAGTTGATAGAGCATTAGCCTTCCAAGCTGAGGGTCGCGGGTTTGAGCCCCGTCTTCCGCTCTCAAAAGGAAGTAACGAATAGTGTTACTTCCTTTTTTTTATAACAGAACCTTATGAAAGAGTCACCAGTCTACACCCCCAACATCCGCGATCTGACGCAGGGGGGCATCTTCCGTCAATTGCTGAGGCTGGCGCTGCCGCTGATGGCCATCAGCTTCATCCAGATGACCTACAACCTGGTAGACATCTTATGGATAGGACGCCTGAGCAGCCGCTCCGTGGCGGCAGTGGGCTCCATTGGCATGCTTATGTGGATGATGAACTCTGTGGCGCTCATCTCTAAGGTGGGAGCCGAGATCTCCATCGGCCAGTCGATCGGAGCACGGCGACTGGACCATGCCTCCCTCTACGCTTCACACACCACCACACTGGCGCTGTTTCTGGGAGTCGCCTTCGGCATCTTCTTTCTGCTCTTCCCCCATCCATACGTCGCATTCTATCGACTGGAACACTCCATCGCCATGGAAGCTGTCAGTTATCTACGGATCATGGCTGTGGGCATACCTGTAATGTTTCTGATTCTCAACTTCTCCGGCATCTACATCGGGTCAGGCAGGAGCGACATCCCCTTCTACTTCAATGCGACCGGATTGATGTTCAACATTCTACTGGACCCCCTGTTGATTTTCGGGATGGGCCCCATACCGGCAATGGGTGTGGAGGGAGCGGCACTGGCTACGGTATTCTCGCAAGGGGTTGTTTTGTTGCTCTTCATCACTCACCTGAAGCGCAGAAACGGGTTGCTGGGTCGCTTTCGTTTTCTGATCAGTCCCAACAGGCGGTTCACGATCAACATCCTCAAGTTGGGTCTACCCGTGGCGGCGATGAATGTCTACTTCGCCTTCATCAACATGAACCTGGCGCGCACCGCCTCCCTCTATGGCGGCCACCTGGGTATCACCAGTCAGACCACCGGCGGTCAGATTGAAGGAATCACCTGGAACACCTCCAACGGCTTTGCCACGGCACTGGGAAGCTTCGTGGCACAGAACTTCGCGGCAGGCAAGATGTTGCGAGCCACCCGAGCTTTTCGTTATACGTTGATGATGATGGGGTTGCTCGGAGGCATCGTGTCGGCCGCCTTCATTTTTCGTGGCGAATGGATCTTTTCACTGTTTGTTCCGGAGAGAGAGGCATATATTGCCGGAGGGGATTACCTATTGATACTCGGCTTCTCACAGCTCTTCATGATGTTGGAGATTACCACCCAGGGAATCTTCAACGGATTGGGCAAGACATCACCTCCCGCCATTGTCAGCGTGGTCTTTAACACGCTACGCATCCCGCTGGCACTTTTCCTGGGTGCACGTATCGGGGTAACAGGTGTCTGGTGGGCCATCTCCATCACCTCGCTTTTTAAAGGGAGCATCCTGTTTACCTGGTATCTGTTGCTGCGAAAGAGACTCACATCTCAATAGCCATGCAGGAAGATGCCGATGTCGGAAAGGGGGAGGTTGAAATGCCCCGCCACATAACGGTTTACCATCTTGCCGGCATAGAGGTAGAAGCCGGCAGCGAAACCACGGTCGAACCGTGCAAAGTGGGGAACGCCCCCACAGTCTCCCATTGTAGTAAAGAGAGATAGAAACAGGTTGCTCATGGCGATCGAAGCCGATCGACCCACTCGAGCGCTGAGACTCATCTCACAGAAATGAAGCACCCCGAACTTCTCGAACACTGGTGGATGGTTGGCAAGACAGGCCTCCATGGTGGTTTCGAAGCATCCCCCCTGCGCCATCCGCAGGTCGATGATCAACGCCCCTTTCTTCATCTCCCTGATCAGATCGGCCGAAATGCGATAGTAATGGCTCTTGTTGATATACTGCATGGCTCCTATCACCACATCGGCAGAGCGAAAGACATTGCGCAGCACGTTTGGTTGCAGCGTGGAGGTGAACAGCGGTGATCCCAGCTCATGACGGATGGTGCGTAACTTTGCCACATCATTGTCGAACACCTTCACGGAGGCACCCAGTGCCATAGCAGCCCGTGCCGCCATGGTACCCGCCACACCGGCACCGATGATCACCACTTCGGTGGGTGAGATGCCCGGCACACCACCCAGCAGGATTCCTTTCCCGCCATGGGCATTGCTCAGCAGCTCGGCAGCAAGCGTGATGGAGCAGGCTCCCTCAATCTCTGATATGGACGTCACGAAAGGTGACAAACCGCTCTGGTCATAGAGCAGTTCATAGGCCAACGCGTTGATTCTTTTCTCAGCCATCAACTCCAGGAGGGCTGAAGATAACTTGTGCAGATAAAGGAACGAGAATACGGTGGTGCGTGGCCGCATCATTTCCACCTCTGCGAGCGTGGGTGGCATGATCTTCAGAATCAGATCGGCTTGAAATACCTCTGCAGCGCTCTCCATGATCTCAGCTCCCGACTCGGCATAATAACGGTCGGAATAATTGATGGGAAGTCCGGCACCGGCCTCAAGCAACACTCTGTATCCGGAGGATACCAGCAGTGCTACCGTTTCGGGTGTAAGTGCCAGCCGTTTCTCGGTCCCTTCAATTTCACGCGGGATACCGATCACGGTGGTGAAACCGGGATTTTCTGTTTTTTGGAGTTGCTCCCTGACAAAGAAGGAGGTGCTCTTTAGGGGATCGTACATGGTTTTATCTGCTCCTGTTTTTCAATCGTTCTGCAATGGCATCCACGGTGAGGTGGATCTCTTCCTTGGTGATCATGTGATCGGTGGGAAAGATGATCTGCGCCTTGTTGTAATAACGTTCACGCTCAGCCAAATGTTCCCGGATAAAGGGAATCAGTTCCTCCGGTTTCTTCTTGCTGAGAATGGGTCGTACTGTTTTGGATGCCCGCAACCTTGCTGCCAGCTCCTCCGGTTCGGCTTTGATGTAGACCGTTACACCTGCACGGTTCATCACCTCCATGTTGTCGAAGAAACAGGGAGCCCCTCCACCCGTTGAAACCAGCACATCTTCAAAGTCGGCCACCTCTAGCAGCGCCTGTTGCTCGATTCGGCGAAACGCCTCCTCCCCTTTTTCATCAAACAGTTCGGCAATGGTCTTGCGGTAATTGTTCTGAATGTGGGCATCAAGGTCGATGAAGGAGAGTGACAGTTTCCGGGCGAGTCGCTTTCCGATGGTGCTCTTGCCGCACCCCATGTATCCTATGAGAAATATTCGTTCCATTTTTTAGCAATCAGTTGTCAGTGGTCAGTTTTTTTTGAGCTATAAACTACAAACCATGAACCTGTTTACAACAGCGGTGCGAAGAGGCGTAACAGCGATTCTATAAAACGTCTGCCAATGGGCCTGTTATTCCATTCCCTCAGCGAGACCTGGTCACACGAACGCTGGTCATCGACAAAGATC
>JAAZLV010000387.1 GCA_012799155.1 Bacteroidales bacterium
GGTGTAAATCCTGAACAGACCCGCTGCTGTAAGCTCCGCTTATGTGCTGAACAAAGACCTCAATTGCCACTGTCCACCAGGATGGGAAGGCGTTCAGACACGGGAGTAAGTCAGAAGACCTGCCAAATGATTCATATAATAGTCACATGGCTTTCGGGGAATAAAGCTTGAAAACAACACGCAAGAGAATCATTTTTTTTACTACGTGTTTCATTTTCAACAGGCTTTACCGGAATAATATTCGGTATAGATGAGATATTTTTTTCAATCTGTTTGTTTGTTGGCAAGTACAGTTATTTGTGCGCTGCCCGGTTATGCACTTGCACAGACGGTTTCTGACACAATAGGTCTACCTGAAGTGGTTGTTACCGAGCGCTTCAGCGATCGCGAGATCCGGGCAACTGCACCCCGATATATCCTTACAGAAGAACAATTAGAACAGCTTAATGCCCTTCAGCTCTCTGATGCAGTGAAGCATCTTCCGGGGGTTACCATCCGAGATTATGGTGGCATAGGTGGGCTGAAAACGATCTCTGTACGGAGTCTGGGGGCACACCACACGGCAGTAAGCTACAACGGAATTACCCACTCAGACCAGCAAACGGGGCAGATCGACATCGGTCGCTTTTCGCTCGAAAACGTGGAGAGGTTGACGCTCCACAACGGGCAGGATGATCGTATCTTCCGGCCAGCACGAACATTTGTTTCCGCTTCGGTACTGGAGATCATAACCACTGCACCCCGTTTTAAAGGGAACGATCGGTTGAATGGAAAGGTATCTCTGCGGGGTGGCTCATACGGACTCTATAATCCCTCCTTACATCTAAACGGTAAACTTACGGAGCGGGTAAGTGCGACCCTCAGCGGTGAGTGGATGAGCTCCCGGGGAGATTATCCCTATCTGCTTCGTTACGGCTCTTCTGTGGGTGACAGTACATCCAGGGAGCGTCGAATCAACAGTGATGTGAAGAACCTGCGACTGGAAACGTCACTTCATGTTTCATTCTCTGCCCGTAGCAGGGGCGATTTACGACTCTACTATTTCAGTTCAGAACGAGGACTACCGGGAGCGACCATCTACTACAATACACTTCACGATGCCGGTCAGCGATTGTGGGACAGGAACTTTTTTCTGCAGGGACATTTTGAGCACACCTTCTCCAGTAAGTGGGTGCTTCAGTCCGACGGTAAATACCAGCGGGGCTACCTGCGTTACCTTGATCCCACCTACCTGGGTGTATCTGGAAAAGTTGAGGATGTCTTCACACAACAAGAGAATTACGGCTCTTTGTCAGCACTATACCGCGCTTTTCCCAACCTCTCATTTTCTGCCTCCACCGACTTGATATCGGCCACCATGCATGCTAACCGACAAGGATTTGTCACTCCCACCCGACTTACTTCCCATACAGTGATTGCCGCAAAGTGGGTAAGTGAACAGTTGCTTGCTACTGCCAGCCTGCTTCACACACAGACATTCGAGTCGGCCGAGAACGGAACGGCAGGCACCAATCGCACCCGACTTACTCCCTACCTGAGTGTATCTTTCAAGCCTTTCCATGCGCATGATTTACGTATGCGTGCCTTTTATAAGAAGAGCTTTCGGTTGCCCACCTTCAATGATCTCTACTATCCGCAGGCTGGAGTGCGCAACTTACTTCCGGAAGATGCGGAGCAGTTCAACATCGGATTCACCTATGGCACTACAAACAATGAGTTGCTGCAACAGTTTACATTAATGGCTGATGCCTATCACAACCGGGTTATGAACAAGATCGTTGCCTACCCCACAGGAAACCTGCACCAGTGGGCTATGGTAAACGTGGGAAAAGTGATCATAAATGGAGTTGATCTTTCGCTTGAGGCCTCGACAGCTGTGACAGATGAGGTAAAACTCCATACAGGGACCAGTTACACCTGGCAGACAGCAACCGACCGAACCGACCGGAAACAGACGATCTTTGGACATCAGCTTCCCTATACCCCCTCCCACTCTGGGTCAGCCAGAGCGGCTGTGGAAATTAAACAGTTGCAGGTTGCCTATACCCTGATTTGGTCAGGCAAACGTTACAACAACGGTTATAACGATGCTGCCTATCTAATGCAGGGTTATGCCGATCACAGCATCTCCATTCAGAAATCTTTTAACACAGCCATGGGGAGACTTATGCTGACAGGAGAAGTCCTGAACCTGACAAACAAGAACTATGAGATTGTGAGGAACTACCCCATGCCGGGCCGCTCCTACCGACTGACACTATCTATTCACTTTTAAATAATTAAATGAAATGAACAAAAACAGACTTTTATTTTTTGTGATGCTCCTGACAACTCTTTTGCTATCGAGTTGCGATGAGAACGACAACCCTGCCGGTGAAGGAGATAAGACCCCCGAAGAGACCACCACCCTGTTGATCCTCAACGAGGGAAGCATGGGAATGAACAATGCCACACTGGCGCGATATAACCTGCAGGAGGAAACGATTACCAAAGAGTATTTCCTGGATGTGAACAAGAGGGGGCTGGGTGATGTGGCCAACGATATGCTATTATACGGTTCGAAGATCTACCTCGCGGTCAGCAAATCGGGCACCCTTGAGGTGGTGGAGGCAACCACCGGCAAGTCCATTCGTCAGATCAGGATGGAGACCACCGGGGGACAAAGCAAGGAGCCACGTCGCCTCGCAGCACATGGGGGGAAGGTATATGTCACCTCCTTCGACGACACCGTTACCCGCATCGATACGATCTCACTTGCCATAGATGGGTCGGTGAATGTTGGAATGGACCCGGAGGGGATCGCCATCAAAAACAACAAGATCTACGTGGCCAACTCAGGGGGACTCAACTGGGCCAACGGGTACGACAACACCCTCTCGGTGATCAACCTCTCCAGCCTCACCGAGGAGA
>JAAZLV010000388.1 GCA_012799155.1 Bacteroidales bacterium
GGTGTGGCATCGAGCGACCAGGTAATGGAGGTCACCTGGGGTTTCCCCTCGGTAATGGTACCTGTCTTGTCGAGCACTACCACGTCCACCCTCTTCGCGCTCTCCAGGCTTCCGGCATCCTTGATCAGAATCCCCTCGTCAGCGCCCCTGCCGATGCCCACCATGATTGCAGTAGGCGTAGCGAGACCCAGTGCACAGGGACAGGCGATCACCAGCACCGTCACCATGGTCAGCAGTCCGTAGACAAATCCGTTCTCACCACCAAAGGAAAGCCAGACAACAAAGCTGAGCAGCGCGATGCCGATCACCACCGGCACGAATACCGCTGCGATACGATCCACCAATCCCTGTACGGGAGCCTTGCTGCCCTGTGCCTCATCCACCGTGCGGATGATCTGTGCAAGCAGGGTATCTTTCCCCACCTTGACGGCCCGGAAAAGAAAGCTCCCCTTCTGGTTGATGGTACCCGCAAATACTTTCGTGCCGTTTTTCTTCTCCACGTGAAGCGGCTCTCCGGAGATCATGCTTTCATCCACAAACGAGCTTCCCTCTGTCACCTCTCCATCAACGGCAATCTTCTCGCCCGGTTTCACCACTACAACATCTCCCACCAACACCTCGGCAATTGGAATCACACTGGGCTCTCCTTCACGAATAACCGTCACTGTGGAGGGCTGCAGCCCCATCAGCTTGCGGATGGCATCGGAGGTGTGCCCTTTGGCACGTGCCTCCAGCATCTTACCCAGAAGGATGAAGGCGATAATCACGCCGGCCGCCTCAAAATAGACATGCGCCTCCAGATCGCGGCTCTCCCAGAACTCCGGCCAGAGCATGTTGAAGAGGCTGAAAAGATAAGCGATACCGGTACTGAGTGCCACCAGCGTATCCATGTTAGCGGAGCGGTGCCGTGCCTGCTTCCAGGCACCCACAAAGAAGCGGCGTCCGAAGAGGAAGAGAATGGGTGTGGCCAGAAGCCACATTGCGATGTTGGCAAAGGGGGCATGCATGAAGAACATACCAATCACCACCAGCGGGATGGCTAGCGCTACGGCCAAAATGGTATGACGACGGAGTGTCCTGTAGTTCTCTTTCTGCAGCTCCTCCACCTTCTCTAAAGAACTCTCCTCCTCTTCCGTCAGCAGGTCATAACCCATCTCCTGCAGCGCCTGCTTCATCGCATCAGGGGTGGCAATGCCTGGCAGGTATTCGATCTGTCCCTTGCCGTTGCCATAATTCACTGAGGCATTCAACACACCGGGCACGAAGGAGAGAATATTTTGCGAGCTTGAGGCACAGGCCGCACATGTCATGTGCAACACGGGGTGAGTCGCTTTCTCCGTACGCACCTCCCCACCTGCTTGTCGAATCCGCTCCACCACCTCCTGCAGGATCTCCGCGGCGTCATCAATCCTGCGCTCATCAATGGTAACAAGCAAAGTTCCCTCTTGAGGGTCATGCTGTAGCGATGACACTCCCTTTACTTCCCGCACTGCATCCTCAGACAGGGTTTCCTTTCCAACGAGGATTATCTGATAACTATTTGCTTTCTTCATACTGGTATAGGAACAATTGAAGAAAGAGAGATGTTCATAATGAGCTGTTCTGACCCATACGTGCAAAATATTTACTAATTTTGTTCCAACGCATGCTTGAACCTGCACTGCAGGGATCTTCGCTTAACTGAAAAATGTACATTATGATTCGATTCATATCGCTAACCATCGTCGGCATTCTGTTTGCCTTCCCACTCTTCACCCAGAAGAAACCCCTCGACCACTCTGTCTATGACAGCTGGGAGAGCCTCAGCGGTACAAGCCTCAGCAATGATGGGAGGATGATGGCAACAATGATCGCACCACAGGAGGGAGATACCACCCTTTATCTGAGAGACCTCACCAATAACCGTTCCCTCAAGCTGGAGAGGATTACCCGCTTCACCCTCTCTCCCGATGGTGTATATACGGTGGGACTGCTCAAGGCACCTTTTAGGGAGCGGCGACAGGCACGGATCGACAAGAAAAAAGCAGATGAAATGCCTGATGATTCTCTGATGATCATTCACAACTACACTTTTGAGGTTGAGAAAATTGCCAATGTGAGATCATTCAAAACGGCAGAGAAGGTTGTGACACATATTGCCTACACTACAAACCTACCGGAAGACACGACAAAAGAAGGGGCAAAAAAAGAAAAAAACAAAGAACTTGTAATCTTACGGAATCTTTTCTCACAGGAGGAAGATACAATCCGGAATGCAAAAGAACATCTCTTTAGTAAATACGGAAATGCATTTGCTGTTGTGATTCAACCGGAGAAAAAAGATAGCACCGATGCCCCGGGTGTGCTCTTTGTAGATCTTGACAAGAAGACAAATAAAAGGATCTCCAGTGAAAAGAGAGAATACAAATCGCTCTCGTTCGATGAGGTGGGGGCCCAATTGGTATATCTTTCCACGGAGGACACCTCTAAAGTGGAACAGAAGGTATTTGACCTGTACTATTTTGAAAACGGGGCTGACTCGGCTCATATCATTGCCGATAGAAATGCCGTCGGCTTGCCAGAGGGATGGATCTTCAACGAACATGCATCCCCCTCCTTCAGCAAAGATGGCAGCAGGATCCTGGTTGGCACCGCTCCCCGTCAAGAGCCCAAGGACACGACTCTGGTCGACTTCGAGATGGCAGGCCTTGATATCTGGCACTGGCAGGACCCACTCATACAGCCGCAGCAGCTTGCTGAATTGAGCCAAGCGAAACGACGCACCTACAGCGGCATCATCGATCCGGATCAACCGGGTCACTACCTCCCGGTAGCCACCGAAGAGATGCCTCATGCCGCCATCGCTGACGAAGGCAATGGCCGTTACGCACTGCTTTGGTCCGACCTACCCTATCAGCTGGAGAGTCAGTGGAACATCTCCTCCCGGTATGATGTCTGGGTAATGGACCTTCAGGAGCAGCAACTGTACGATGTTGGTTCCCCGGTAGCAGGACGGCCGATGCTCTCGCCCGCGGGCCACTATTCGCTTTGGTGGGATGGAACACAACAACAGTGGTTCGCCCACGACAACCGGGAGCAGATCACCCGCAACCTCACAGGTACCATACCCGTTAACTTCTGGAACGAGAAAAACGATCTCCCCATTGAACCGGGCCCATATGGCCTGGCAACATGGGGTGCTGATGAC
>JAAZLV010000389.1 GCA_012799155.1 Bacteroidales bacterium
CCCTCCACCGAAGATATCATTCCACCCTTCATTCCGCTGGACCGGAATCAACCAAACCTTTTGCTGGTGGAAGACAATCCCGATATGCGTCGATACATCAAAAAGATACTTTCAGACAAATTTAACGTGGCGGAAGCCAACAATGGTGAGAAGGGTTACGAGATTGCACGCAACATCTTGCCCGACTTCATCGTCTCCGACCTCATGATGCCCGTTTACGACGGGGCATGGCTCTGCCGTAAGATCAGGGAAAACATGGAATTATGCCACATCCCATTTCTACTGCTTACCGCCAATTCCAGTGAGCAGGCTCATATTGAAAGTTATGAGAATGGTATCGACGGATACATTACAAAACCGTTTGAAGATTCCATCCTGTTGGCTCAGATTGAGGCCATCATGAAAAACAGAAATTTACGACAGCAGAAATTCATTGAGGATGAGATGAACATCTCGGTGCTCGAGGTGGGTCAGTCCGATCAGCAGTTCATGGAGAAGGTGATGGATCTGATTGAGAAAAATTATGCCGACTCCAATTTTGGGGTCAAAGAACTGATAGAACAGCTGAATATAAGTTATACATTGACCTATAAGAAGTTCATCTCACTTACCGGTGTCCCTCCGGTCCGCTTTCTGATGCTCTACAGGTTGAAAATTGCAAAACTGATCCTGGAGAAAAACAGAAACAACAATGTCATTGTCTCGGAGATCGCTTATCGTGTGGGTTTCAATGATCCCAAATACTTCACCCGTTGCTTTGTGAAACAATACAATATGACCCCTAGTTCCATTATTAGTCAGGAATCATAGGGGTCACATTATACTTTCAACCTTCAACTTTCTACCTTCAGGTTATCCGTGAATATTCATTCTCACGGAGGAATGCCAGGTTGTAATATTTTTTTACTTGAAGCGAATCCAATCAATTTCAACCTTCTCGCCCTTAGCGAGTGAGAGTTCCAAATCATGAATCCCTGTGGCAACATTCTGAAGTGGTATGACAACCCCCTGCCAGCTCTCTCCTGCCGGTACATTGATCTCGGCCAACAATCGCTTGTCGGAATCTATCGTCTGCAATCGCACTTTACTGTCTGTAGCTGATGATATCCTCATGATTATCTCTTTCTGGTCTCCCTTGCCGAAATCCACACGATTGTAGCGGACCCATGCCCCCTCGTTCAAACCTACCTTCCATCCTTCAAAAGGGTTCTCCTCGTTGATAAAGGCTATTGACGCACCCTGTTCACTGATGGCACTGTATCGGTCCGGATGGATCTGAGTGGTGGCAGCTGTGATACCAACACCCCGCAAGGTGGGTTTTACCTCCCGGATGGTGCCATCAGCATTGAAAAAGAGTGAATCGATGCGCGCAGACCGGTTCTTGTCGAACGCTGGGGAGTAATCGTTGTGGTGATAAAAGAGGTACCACTGGTTCTCATATTCAACGATTGAATGGTGGTTGGTCCAACAACCTGTGGGTGACTCTTCCATGATTACTCCCCTAAAGGTGAATGGTCCCATGGGATTGTCCCCCGTGGCGTAGGCCAGTGTCTCTGTGCTGTCCCTTACCCAGGGAAAGGTGTAATAATAGATACCCTCACGCTCAAAAACGAACGGTCCTTCCTTGAAACCTTCCGGCAATCCTTCAATCTGTACCGGCTCACTCGCCAGTTCAAGCATGTTATCCTTTAATTTTGCTACTGACATTCCGCGTCCGGACCAATAGATGTAGGCCTGACCATCATGGTCTATCAGTACGCAGGGGTCTATTCCGCCAACACCTTCTATGGGTTTCTCTTCAGGCTTAAAGGGACCGTAGGGCTTGTCGGCGACTGCCACACCAATTCCAAACCCGCGTCTATTCTCACCTGCGGGAGTGGAGGGAAAATAGAAGTAATATTTGCCATCCCGATAGACACAATCGGGTGCCCACATCGAATAGGATTCGGGAGCTACCCAAGGTACCGACTCCTGACTGACAATTACACCATGGTCCTCCCAATCGACCAGGTTTTCGGAAGAGAAGACATGATAGTCCGCCATGCAAAACCATTCCTTGAGCCGTTCAATAGGACTGGGAATATCATGTGAAGGATAAAGATATAATTTTCCTTCAAAGACCCTGGCTGTTGGATCAGCCG
>JAAZLV010000390.1 GCA_012799155.1 Bacteroidales bacterium
AATGTTTATTAAAAGGTTATTGGTGGTTCTCAAATGTTCCGTGAATTTCGAGCCGTATCGATTCTATCTTGAAATCCGGTATACGGTGATCGTGGAAAAACTCACGAAGAAGGTTGTCAAGTTCTTCGTTCTCATAGTCTACCATGCGATGGTCCTGGCTGCTGTGCAGGTGGTGGTGATCTGTAAGTATCGCATCATATCGTGCCGCTTCCTCATCTAAAGTGCGGATCTTACGGAGAATCCCTTTCTGCACAAAAGTTTCTAGCGTCTTGTAGACAGTTGCGGTAGAAATTGCCGGGTTCTTTTGGTGTACGAAGCTTTTAATCATCTCAGCAGTGGGGTGATTCCCAAGAGAGTGTATGGCATTCAGAATGCTGACCCGTTGAGGCGTGACTCTTAGTCCTTTGTAATTCAGACTGGTATGCAGTTGGGTTATGCTCCCTTTACTTTTCATTGTTCCATTATATTTAGATGAGAATGGTTCTTATATAACAATAATTCAATAAGAATGTTCAGGAGTTATCAACAGTTTTGTTTATAACTTTTGCCGATTTAAGCGGGATAAAAATTCTGTCCACAATGAATATCTCTGTACCTTTACAAACTTTAAAGCTATATCAGGTCAATTCAATGGAAAAGCAGAAACGTAAACCATCGGTTAAAGTAGTAGAAAAAGCAGTTGTTGCTCCCGATATGGGGAAACTGCCACCACAGGCAAGGGAACTGGAGGAGGCGGTACTGGGAGCGCTGATGTTGGAGAAGGATGCCTATTCTGTGATTAGTGAAATTCTCAAGCCGGAGAGTTTTTACGATCCGTCTCATCAACTGATATTCGACGCGATACAGGGCCTTGCAATGCAGCAGAAGCCTGTTGACGTGCTCACCGTGGTGGAGGAACTGAAGCGTCGTGGCGAGCTGGAAACAGCCGGTGGCGCGGTCTACGTTGCTGAACTGAGCGAGAAGGTGGCATCAGCCGCCCACATTGAATACCATTCCCGCATCATCGCCCAAAAGTATCTTGCCCGTGAGTTGATCTCCTTCTCCTCAGAGGTGTCGCAACAGGCTTTCGACGAAACGGTAGATGTGGACGACCTGATGCAGGAGACCGAAGGGAGACTCTTCGAAATCTCGCAGCGCAACGTGAAGAAGGATGTGATCCAGATCAATCCGGTGATCAAGGAGGCGATGCAAAATATACAGTTGGCGGCGAACCGCAAGGATGGTATGAGCGGTCTTCCTACCGGTTTCAAGGAGCTGGACAAGCTCACCTCCGGGTGGCAGAACTCCGACCTGGTAATCATTGCTGCCCGTCCGGCAATGGGTAAGACCGCCTTTGTGCTCTCCATGGCCAAGAACATGGCCCTCGATTACAAGCAGCCCGTAGGTATCTTCTCCCTTGAAATGTCGAACGTGCAATTGGTCAATCGTTTGATAGTAAACGTGTGCCAGATCAAGGGTGAGAGCATCAAAAGCGGAAGGCTGTCGGACGATGAGTGGGAACGGCTCGACAAGAATCACAAGTTTCTCTACAACGCCCCGGTCTACATTGATGATACGCCCAGCCTCTCTGTTTTTGAACTGCGTACAAAGGCGCGCCGGCTGGTGCGTGAGCATGGTGTGCGGACACTGATCATTGACTACCTGCAGCTGATGAATGCCAGCGGGATGAGCTTCGGAAGCCGCGAACAGGAGGTGAGCATGATCTCCCGCTCGCTGAAGGGACTGGCGAAGGAGTTGAACATCCCCATCATTGCGCTCTCCCAGTTGAACCGTGGGGTTGAGTCGCGGCAGGGAAACGAGGGAAAACGACCCCAGCTGGCCGACCTGCGTGAGTCGGGTGCCATTGAGCAGGATGCCGACATCGTCTGTTTCATTCACCGTCCTGAGTACTACCGCATCACGGAAGATGAGCGGGGTAACTCACTGGTGGGCATCGCCGAGATCATCGTTGCCAAGCATCGTAATGGCCCTACCGGCATTGCGAGCATGCGGTTCGACAATGAATATGCACGATTCCAGAACCTGGATGATTATGCCGTTGGCCGGAACTATGTAGAGCGTCCTTCACGGATGAACAAACAGGTATCAAATGATGAAGTTGCCGGGAATCTGACTTCCCCAACATCCGACTTTAATGCACATAGCAGGGATCCACTCCCCTTTTAATTGAAAAGGCATTCTTCTTTCAAGGTATGTGCAAGGTGTATCAACTTGCATGTGATTGTTGAATTATTTAAGGCAACCTGAACCGTTGTTATGCGTAAAATGTTTAAAACCTGTGAAACAAATGCTCAGACAATAATAGAATAAATCATATCCCGATTTTTTTCCCTATTTTTGTCTACCGGTTGTAGCAACAACAACTGTTTTTTATTTACTTAAACAAGAAAAAATGGGTCACCTCATTCAACAAGGCAGGTTTTTTGTCATCATGATATGCCTGTTAGCAGGCATAAATTCAATGCAAGCACAACAGCTTCCTTATGAGATTGTTACGGTTGACGGCCAGTCATATTACAAATATAAGGTGCAACCTGGAGAAGGACTCTATGCCGTATCACGTATTTTTTCCATCTCCGTAGCCGACTTATTGCGCTACAATCCCGGATCGAATAGCGGATTGCAAAATGGTCAGGAGTTGTTGATTCCTGTTACCCAGGTGTCGGAAAGAATATCATCAGATGCTGCACCACAGGATATTTCCCGCAATAATCCGACAGATCAGAACACCAGCTTCAAGCAT
>JAAZLV010000063.1 GCA_012799155.1 Bacteroidales bacterium
AGCTCTCGTACACCTGACTCGCGCGTGTAGTTTTCGATGATGCGCTGTAGTGTGGGTTTGGGAATATTGAATGCTCCCTTTTTGATGCCGTGGTTTATTAACTCCTTGGGCACCAAATGACGATGGGCGATCTCGATTTTCTCTTCGGTGATGTATCCTCCCACGTTGATCAGTTCCATGCGGTCGAGCAGTGGTTGTGGAATGCTGTTAAGGTTGTTGGCAGTTGCGATGAAGAGTACCTTGGAGAGGTCGTAGTCGATGGAGAGGTAGTTGTCGTGGAATGCCATGTTCTGCTCCGGATCGAGCACCTCCAGCAGCGCCGAAGAGGGATCACCGCGGAAGTCACTGCCAATCTTGTCCACTTCGTCGAGCACGAACACAGGGTTGGAGGTGCCTGCCTTCTGGATGTTTTGGATGATACGTCCCGGAATGGCACCAATGTATGTGCGACGATGGCCACGGATCTCCGCCTCATCGTGCAGTCCCCCCAGTGAAACCCTCACGTACTTACGGTTCAACGCCTCAGCGATTGACTTGCCCAGTGAGGTCTTACCCACTCCCGGGGGACCATAGAGACAAAGAATGGGCGATTTGAGATCTCCCTTCAACTTGAGCACCGCGAGGTGCTCAATGATCCGCTCCTTCACCTTCTCCATGCCGAAGTGGTCGCGATCCAGAATTTTCTGCGCATGCTTGAGGTTGAAGTTGTCTTTCGTATATTCGTTCCATGGCAGCTCCAGAATAGTCTGGAGGTAACCGAACTGCACCGAGTAGTCGGGTGATTGCGGGTTGAGTCGCTCCAGCTTTTGCACTTCTTTCTCAAAGGTCTCGGCTACAGCCGTGCTCCACTTCTTCATGCGTCCCTTTTTGCGGAACTCATCGATTTCGATCTGCTGGGTGTTGCCACCCAGCTCCTCCTGGATTGTTCTGATCTGCTGTTGCAGGAAATACTCCTTCTGCTGTTGATTGAGATCCTCTCTTGTCTTCATCTGGATGTTCATCTTCAGCTCCAGTATCTGTGATTCGCGATTGAGGATCATCAACAAACGGTATGCTTGCTCCTTCTCGTCGCGAATGCTGAGCAGCTCCTGCTTTTCCCGACTGTCGATAGGCAGGTTGGTGCCGCAGTATCCAATCAGCATTTCGGAGAAGGCATCGCTCTGGATGGTTTGCACCAACTCCTTGGGAGGTTCACCTAGCATTTGTAGCATGTGTACCATTGCTTCCCTGATGGAGTCGAGTATTGCTTTATATTCCTTGTCATCTTTCTGAGCCTTGGTGGTCTCCATCAGTTGATAGGTAGCCTTTAAATAGGGAGTGGTCTGCGTCAGGGCTTGCCACTCGAAACGTTTCTTTGCCTGCACTATGATGCTCAGGTTGTCGTCGGCCAGTTCGATCACTCGAATCACCTCTGCCAGTACACCCATACGATATAGATCCGCAGCTTCGGGATCTTCCACAGCGGCATCTTTCTGGCAAACCAAACCAATATATCGTTGTTTCTTGCCCAGCGACTTAATCAACGTGAGTGATTTTTTTCTACCCACCGAAATGGGAAGTGTACTGCCCGGAAAGACGATTGTGTTGCGCAGTGGCAGAAGTGGCAGTGTCTCTCTCAGTCCTGTTTCGTCTATCTCTGTATTGCCATCAATAAAGTCGCTGGCTATAAAAGAGATCACGTTCGATTCACTATCCTCGGAATGGATGTTATGTTTTTTGAATGGATTCATATTTTTTGTTTCTCTATTGTCAAAACAGAAAATTGCCTATATTTGTTTTCCTGTAACAGATGATTAATCAAATTCCGTGCCAAAGCGGAGCGAAGAAGTGAGCGCAATGTCAAACCCCTCTTTTAAATTTAAACAGTTCACTGTTTTTCATGATAAGTGCGCCATGAAAGTGGGTACCGACGGAGTACTACTTGGCGCTTGGGCATCTGTAGAGGGGTGTTCTCAACTCCTCGATGTGGGTACCGGCTCGGGGTTGATCGCTTTGATGCTCGCTCAGCGCAAACGGGATGCATTTATCACTGCAATTGAGATTGATGAGGATGCCTGCCGGCAAGCGACAGACAATGTGAATGCGTCTCCCTTCAGTGCCAGGATCACAGTTGAGAGATCTTCATTTCAGCAATTCACAACTACTTTCCGGCAACAATATGACATGGTAGTTTCAAATCCACCCTTTTTCAAAAAATCGCTCTTACCTCCTGATCCCGGAAAAGCGAATGCAAGACATTCCGTCAGCCTTTCACTTGAAGAGTTGCTTCAAGGTGCCAAGCAATCTCTCAAGCCATATGGAAGAATAGCATTGATACTTCCTGCCGACAGGCTCACTGAGTTGGTAAGATTGACGCATGACACCAGTTTAGCACTGCGACGCCTTACACATGTGGTTCCTGCACCTGGCAAAGCTGTCAGAAGGATTCTCGTAGAACTTTCCCCTCAGACAGGTGAACTAATGGAGACGGAGCTTCTGATTGAGGTGTCGCGTCACCACTATTCGCCAGAATTTACAAGATTGGTGCGTGATTTTTACCTTCATCTATGATTCTCCAGTAATTAGGATGAGATGCATCTATGAGCTGATAGCATAAATTCACATTTTAGGTAAAAAAGCGTGCAACCACACTAGTAAGTCATAAAAATGTAGTAATTTTGGCGTTTTAAATTCCAGAATCGTGAAAGAAGTAATCACTATCAAAGACAGAGACTTTGAACTGTTCATTGAACAAGATGTTGTTGAACAGGGAATAAAACGCATCGCCGGTAAGATGAATGCCGACCTGGCAGGGAAAAATCCAATATTCGTGGCAGTGCTCAATGGAGCATTCATGTTTGCCGGAGAGTTGATGAAAGAGGTGAATATCGCGAGTGAAATCACCTTCGTACGTTTGGCCTCATATCACGGGACTACCACCACCAATAATGTGAAGGAGGTGCTCGGCCTCAATGAAAGCATTGAGGGAAGGTGCGTGGTGATCGTTGAAGATATTGTAGATAGCGGAAACACAATGGTTTCTCTTCTGGAACAGATGAAAGCACATCGCCCAAGTGAAGTTCGAATTGCCACGCTGCTCTTCAAACCTGCAGCGTTGAAACAAAAATTACATCTGGATTACGTTGCACTGGAGATTCCCAATGATTTTATTGTTGGTTACGGCCTTGATTATGATGGTTACGGCCGCAATCTGAAGGATATTTACAAGGTGAAATGAGTTGCCCGGAGTCATGTGTGATAACGAATGTGAAATACACTGCAAATAAGACACAGAACCATTAATTAATCTATTTTTCCAATTTTTATCGGTGAAAAAGAAGATGATTTAAAAAAAATGCCTATTTTTGCATTAGCAGTAGACTTGTAACAAACTGAAGTAGATAAAAAATTTTCAAAATGGACAAAGATGAAGTAAAAAAATCGCCAAAAGCGAATTTGGAAGTACATCGGAACACCTTTATCCTGATGGGACTAGTGGTGGGGCTGTCACTTCTTTTCTTCGCTTTTGAATGGTCCACACAAACCAGAAAGCTGGACGAGACTGTCCTCGTACAGGATGTGTTGGCCGAAGAAGAAATTGAGATTACTCGTCGTGAGCCCACTCCTCCACCTCCACCTCCACCACCGGAACCAGAAGCGCCTGAGATTATTGAAGTGGTAGAGGAGAAGGTTGAAACGAAGCTGGAGATCAAGACCGAGGATGACCAGTCGCAACGACAGATGCAAACCTATGTTCCGCCCCCACCTCCCAAGCCAAAGCAAGAAGAGGTGACCGAAGAGATCTTCGTTGTGGTAGAAGACCAGCCACTCTTCCCAGGTGGTAATGCCGCCATGATGAAGTTCCTCAGTGACAATATCAAGTATCCGGTGATTGCACAGGAGAACAATATTCAGGGACGTGTTATCTGTAACTTTGTAGTTGAAAAGGATGGCAGCATTACCGACGTACAGGTAGTACGCGGAGTAGACCCCTCGCTCGACAGAGAAGCAGTCAGGGTGATACAGCAGATGCCTAGATGGAAGCCCGGTAAACAGCGTGGACAGGCAGTACGTGTCCGCTTCACCTTACCGGTGGTATTCCGACTCCAAAATTGATATAGAATTAATGTAATGCGAAAAGCTGCTTTTGTGATCCAGAAGCAGCTTTTTTGCTCAAAAGTGCCTTTTATCCATACCAACAGTTATGAACCATAAGATATCATTATTTGAAAAAAAAATCGGTGATGCAATTGGTGAGGTTGTGCTTCGGGAGAAGCCTGAATCGTTGTTCGACCCTGTCCGTTACATCCTCTCCATCGGCGGTAAACGACTGCGCCCCCTGCTCACCCTGCTTGCAGCCGATATGTTCGGTGCAGACCCGGAGGTGGCAGTGGAGCCAGCCCTGGCCGTGGAAATCTTTCATAACTTTTCCCTGTTGCATGATGACCTAATGGATCAGGCTGACATGCGGCGTGGCATGCCGACGGTACACCGTAAATGGAATGCCAACAGTGCCATCCTCTCGGGTGATGCCATGATGATTGAGTCATACAGACATCTGGTCAATGTTCCGCCACACCTGCTTCCACAGGTACTCCATATCTTTTCCAACATGGCAATGGATATCTGCAAGGGACAGCAGTATGACATGGATTTTGAATCGCGACTCAACGTGAATGAGGAGGAGTATCTCGAGATGATTCGCCTCAAGACGGCAGTACTACTGGGCAGTGCGCTCAAGATAGGGGCGATCCTGGCTGAGGCTCCGCCGGCGGATGCAGACCTGCTTTATCGCTACGGTGTCCATATTGGTATCGCATTTCAATTGAAAGATGACCTTTTGGATGTGTATGGCGACCCGATCACTTTCGGTAAGAAGATTGGAGGTGACATTCTGGCCAATAAAAAAACATACCTGCTGATCAAGGCTCTCCAAAATGCTGATGAGACACAACGAGCAGCCCTTGAGCAATGGATTGTCGCTGTCAATCCTGATCCGTTGGAGAAAATTGCTTTTGTTAAAAATCTTTACGATCAATTAAATTTGAAACAGCTGGCCGAGAATCTCATTGAAAAGTATTACCTTGCATCTTTGGATCTGCTCTCCTCACTCAAGGTGGCAGATGATCGAAAAATGGATTTGCTTCGGTTGTCAGAGAAACTGATGTACCGCGAGAAATAAAAGATGTAACCCATAAAATGCCCTATCGCAGACTTCCCAATACAGACAATGCACGTATCAAAGCACTGAGTACTGTTATTGATAAGGTCGCTGAAACCGATTACCAGCAGCTGCCACTCTCTCCGGCCCACATCACTGAAGCTCAACAGGTGCTGGCAAAACTGGAACGATTATCGGCTCGATACCAACAGATGTACACCGTGCAGGTGAAAGCAAACAAACAGTTTGTCATGAAGGTTAAAAATGTGCGGATGTATCTCTCTCACTTCGTGCAGGTGTTGTATTTCTCAGTTATGCGTGCCGAGATAAAGGAAGATCAACTTTCCTGCTATGGACTCGAGGGCGAGAAGCTGGTGGTACCAGATCTGAGCACTCACGAACAAATTCTATCGTGGGGAGAGAAAATAATTGAGGGTGAGAACAACCGAATTTCTCGTGGTGGAGTCCCCATATACAACCCCTCTATTGCGAAGGTAAAGGTGATGTTTGCGCTCTTCAGTGAAGCTTACCAGAACCAGTTGTTGTACAAGAAAGCAACTACCCGGGTGTTGGGTGAAATTGCCGAATTTCGTGAGACGGCTGACAATCTAATCTGCAGGATCTGGGATGAGGTGGAGAAGAGTCATCTGGACTTTCCGGCCGAAAAGCGACTGGAGTTAAACCGTCGGTATGGCATCGTCTATTATTACAGGAAAGGAGAAACGGTGGAATGAAGTTGATCGATACTCATGCCCATCTTTTCACTGACGAGTTTCAGTCTGATCTGGATGCTGTGGTGATAAGGGCACAAGCCGCCGGTGTGACAAAGATGCTGCTACCCAATATTGATGAGACCACTATTCACAGCCTAAGGTCCGCAACTGCAAACCATCCGACCTGTCTATATCCAATGATGGGACTTCACCCAACCAGTGTAACAAAGGAATGGAAGCAACAGTTGCTTACGATTCGCCGTGAACTCGATGAGAATTTTTATGTTGGGGTGGGTGAAATTGGTGTCGATCTTTACTGGGATCAATCAATGTGTGAGGAACAACTCAGTGCCTTTGAGGAACAGCTTAAATGGAGCATTGAGAAGGATCTACCGGTATCTATCCATTTTAGAAATGCACTCAATGAGGTGATTCAAAGCATCGAGAGGGTAGGCTCGAAGCGTCTGCGAGGAGTCTTTCACAGCTTCGGAGGCTCAAAAGAAGAGTTACAGCAGATTCTCGCTCTCAATAACTTCATGGTGGGTGTCAATGGTGTTGCCACCTTTAAGAATGCGGCTGTGGCTGAAACACTTGCCAGTTGTCCACATGATAAGGTGATCCTGGAGACCGATTCCCCCTATCTGGCACCGGTACCTTTCAGGGGCAAAAGAAACGAATCATCATACATTACATTTATCGCCCGGCGAATGGCTTCGATATGGCAGATCAGTGAAGAAGAGTTAGCGACCATCACCACACGCAATGCTTCCCAACTTTTCAACCTTACCATGTAGGGTCTGCAACCATCTGCAGGAAATAGACAATGAAAGGTTATTTTATTTAAATTAAACCTGATTGAAGTAGTATATATAGGATAAATTCAGTATTTTTGCCCTCCAAATGGGATGCAAATAAAATATTTTTTGTAATTTGCACCCGTTTTTGGAAAAGGTTCTTAAGGGAGAGGTGCTCGAGTGGTTGAAGAGGCACGCCTGGAAAGCGTGTATACGCCAAAAGTGTATCGCGGGTTCGAATCCCGCTCTCTCCGCAAGTTTTTATGTAGAAAAGAGATAGATTTATCCATCTGACTGTTGCACAGAAAACTCAACAAAACAACACGTAATACACACAAAACAACTAAAGATCATTAATCAAAAATTTGAACACACAATGAAAAAGTTATTTGCAATTTTAGCAATCTTCGGAATGATGTCTGTAGGATTGTCATCGGTTCTTATGGCGCAAGAAACCACCCCGGCTGAACAAACAGAAGAAGTTGTTACTGCGCCAGTTGAAACAGCTTCCGTAGCAGTTGAGGAAACCGCCAACGGTGGATTTCATCAAGCGCTGAAGACAAAATTCATTGAAGGTGGTGCCAGCTTTATGAGCTTGATCATGATCGCTTTGATCCTTGGTCTTGCGTTCAGCCTGGAAAGAATTATCTATCTCAGTCTGGCTGATGTGGATCCTGATTCCTTGCTCGATAAAGTGGGAGACGCATTAGACAGAGGTGACGTAGAAGCCGCCAAGGACATCGCACGCAATACCCGTGGCCCTGTAGCTTCCATCGTATACCAGGGTCTGCTACGTCTGGACCAAGGTGCTGATGTGGTTGAACGCTCCATCGTTTCCTATGGAGGCGTACAGGCCGGTTTGCTGGAGAGAAACCTTTCCTGGATCACCCTGTTCATCGCCATCGCTCCTTCACTCGGGTTCCTTGGTACAGTAGTAGGTATGGTGCAGGCTTTCGACGATATTCAGAGAGCAGGTGACATGAGCCCGACGATTGTAGCTGGCGGTATGAAGGTTGCCCTGATCACCACTGTGGGTGGTTTGATCGTAGCCCTGATTCTGCAGGTGATCTACAATTATATCCTCAGCAAGATGGAAGGCATCCTTAACAAAATGGAAGATGCTTCAATCAAATTCCTTGATCAGGTGATCAAATACAATGTTAAATACAAAAACTTGTAAGCAATATGGCTGTTACAAAAATACACAGAACCTCCAAGACTACCCTCATCATAGGTGTCCTGATATCTATTGCGGTGATGGCGTTGTTCTACTTGGGAGGGCAGGTGCCGGCGCATGAGAAGATTGCCGCCGATATGAGCCAGCCAAAGTTTACCGATTTGGTATTGTACTGGTCATACGTCCTCTTTGTAATCACCATTGTGGTATTGTTGCTTTTTGCGATTGTGACTTTTTTTAAGCAGCTTAAGGAGAGCCCCAAGAAGGCACTGGGTGGACTGTTTGCACTGGTGGGAATCGGAGCACTGTTACTGGTTACATATTTTGTTGGTGATGGCACCCTGCTGAATATGCCCGCTTATGACGGTCCGGACAATAAGGCCGCAACATTAAAACTGACGGATATGTGGCTATACAGTAGCTATATCCTGTTGGTGATTACATTTCTTGCAATTTTGGTATTGCCCCTTTTCAAGAAAAAAGGCTAAACGGCAGCCAATACATTAAAGAAAAAGAAAGGTTAATTTTATGGCAAAAACAACTAGAAAAGTTCCGGCACTCAACGCAAGTTCCATGGCGGACATTTCTTTCCTGTTGCTGACCTTCTTCCTGCTGGTATCCAATATGGACGTCGATTCCGGATTGGCTCGCCGTCTACCACCACCACCACAGACCGAGGAACAGACCACGGTCGATGTACAACGCAGAAACCTGCTGGTGGTACTGGTGAACTCGCAGAACGAAACCATGGTCACAAACCAACAGGGAACGGAATGGTACACCAATGCGGAAGAGTTACGCGGTACAGGCAGTAAGGTTGCGCTCAAGGATAAGGTGAAGGAGTTCGTTCTGAACACCTCAAACAGTGAACAGCTTCCGGAATTGACTGAAGAAGATTTTGGTCCCCCCATCGGTATAGTACCGGTTACGGATCAGCATGTAATCTCCATTCAGAACGATGCCACCACCAGCTATAAGACCTATATCGCCGTTCAAAACGAGGTGGTAAGGGCTTACAACGAGCTGAGGGAGGAAGGTGCCCGGAAATATTTCAATACCTCATACGATGAGCTGACAGATGATCAGCAGAAACAGATCAACGATCTCTACCCGCAACGTATATCTGAGGCAGAACCTAAAAACTACGGAGGACAATAACTATGGGAAAATTTAATAAGGGTGGCAAGAAAGAGATGCCTGCATTGAACTCTTCGTCGATGCCCGATATTGTATTCGCCATTCTGTTCTTCTTCATGGTGACCACCACCATGCGTTCAGAGACGCTGATGGTGCGGATGAAACTGCCCACAGCTTCCGAAGTACAGAAACTGGAAAAAAAGTCACTGGTGACTTACATCAACATCGGTCCTCCAATGGAATCGCGACTGGGTACAGGTACCCAGATGCAGCTGAACGACCGGTTTGCACAGGTGTCGGAGATTCAGGATTACATTGCACAGGAAAAGGCAAGTATGAACGAGGCTGACCAGCCGTTGATGACCGTATCGATCAAGGCAGATGAGGAGACCCGCATGCAGTACATCACCGATGTGAAGCAGGCGCTGAGACAGGCTTATGCATTGAAGATCAGCTATTCTGCCCGTCAGGGACAGAACAAGTAGTCACTCACA
This sequence comes from Bacteroidales bacterium, assembly GCA_012799155.1. Taxonomy (GTDB): domain Bacteria; phylum Bacteroidota; class Bacteroidia; order Bacteroidales; family Dysgonomonadaceae; genus Proteiniphilum. Next base: position 9,456 of record JAAZLV010000063.1, read on the forward strand.
ACCAAAATAAAAAACCGAATCACAACTGTGGTTCGGTTTTTTTGTGCGTATAATGAAGGAACCTAGCGTGATGCCTGCCTGAAACGTGCCCATTCCATCACGTTGGCTGGTGGACGTCCCGCTAGCAGCTCCTGTTTCATGAAATCCATATAGGGAGCCACATGGTTGTAATAGCGGTAGTAACCGCTACAGAGGTAGTTGAGACCCTTGTTGCCATACTTGTCACGGATGAACCGGTTCTTGGGACACTCACCGTAGCAGGTGAAGAGCATGTCGCACTCACGGCACTGCTGTGGTAGGGTGTCATACTTGTCATTCCCGAAAGAGAGCTGTTGCTCTGAGTACATCAGTGAAGCGAGCGGTTTATCATATATATTACCCAACCGATATTCGGGAAAAACGAAGTGATCGCACGAGTAGACATCGCCGTTGAACTCCATGGCTCCGGCATGGCCGCATGTCTTGGCCATGGTACAAACACCAGGCTGTTCACCCACCCAGTTAGCGAGTGTGGAGTCGAAAATCTGAATATAAGTCTTCCCCACATCCTCTTTGATCCATTCATCAAACAGATCACAGAGGAACTTGCCCCACTTCTCAGCAGGCACGGTAAAAGGTGCCAGCTCCACATCCTCCTCTTCGTCTGCAGCAGTGGCCAGTTTCAAGGATGAATTGTTGTTTTTACGGATTCGTTCCACAATGGGGGTGAACTGAATGTAACGGCAATTAATCTCCTTGAAGAAGGCACACCATTCATCGTTCAGCAACGTTCCGTTGGTTTGTATGGAGTTGTCTATCTGACGTCCTCCAGCATATTTCTTTTGTAGCTCCACCGCTTTTCTGTAGAATGAGAGGGGACGCATCAGTGTTTCTCCTCCATGCCATGTAAACATCACCTGCGGCTGTGTCTGAGATTCGATGTATTGTTTTGTGAACCGTTCGAGGAGCTCTTCGCTCATCACCTGGTTGTTTTTTTTCGGAAAGAGGTTCGCTTTCTCCAAATAGTAACAGTATTCACAGTCGAGGTTGCACTTGGAACCTACCGGCTTCAACATTACATACATCGGTTTGGCGAAAGGGGCAAAACTAGACATATCGATTTTATTGATGCTACAAAGATAAACAAATTGGCATATCTATGGGTTTAGAGCGTGACAATATTGGATAATTACAATTTCACAAAAATAGAAAATGAGAAATAAAGAAAATCTTTTACAACTGGGATGGTTGATCTTGAGAGCAGGTATTGGTATTTCCATCATGTTGCATGGTATACCCAAGTTGACGGGTGGTGTGGAAACATGGACCTATATTGGCGGAAGCATGTCGATTTTCGGGATCACCTTTGCACCAGCATTTTGGGGTTTCCTTGCAGCCGTTGCTGAAGCGATTGGTGGTGCACTTTTTGCTCTTGGATTGCTTTTCCGTCCCGCTGCTCTAATGCTTACCGGTACCATGGTGGTGGCGCTGGCTACTCATCTGGCGGCAGGCGATAATTTTATGGTATTTGGTCATGCACTCGATTTGCTGATCGTCTTTGTTGGAGCAGTTCTGATCGGTGCCGGTAAGTACTCGCTCGATGCAAAGCTGTTGCCAAAACTGGCATAATCGGACGAGAAAGAGCCAAAAACAAAAACCCCTTCAACCAATACAGGTGAAGGGGTTTTTTGTTGTGCATAAAAAAGGGTAAGCGATCTATATCGCGCCGCTACAACCAAATACCCTTGCTTCGATCAAGACCTGGGGGATTCAATGGGAGCTGGCCGTATAGGACTTACCCTTGTGCAAAGATACATCTTTTTATTTAGATACAAAAGGATGAATTTGATTTTTCCTATTCACTCTCTTTTTTTATCTTTGTAGGAAGATCAACACTTAAACAAAGAAAAAATCAGTTCAAGAAATCATCATGAATATAGTAGACCGTTTTATCAAGTATGCCCGCATCGATACACAGTCGGATGAGAACAGTACCCAGACCCCAAGTACCCAAAAGCAGTTCATCCTTGCAAAAGAGGTGGAGAAGGAAGCATTGGAGATGGGGCTAACAGATGTGAGCCTCGATAACAACTGTTACCTGATGGCTACCCTCCCGGCAAATACGAAAAAGGATGTGCCGGTGATTGGTTTCATCGCTCACTTTGATACCAGTCCTGACATGAGCGGTGAAAAGGTAACTCCACGCATCGTTAAAGCTTACGATGGCAAGGATATTCTGCTCAATGAGTCGAGCGGTGTGGTGCTTTCACCCACGGACTTCCCAGAGCTATTGTATCATGTAGGAGAAGATCTGATCGTCACTGACGGGAACACACTTCTAGGGGCGGACGACAAGGCTGGTATTGCTGAGATCATGAATGCCATGCAATACCTGATTGAGCATCCCGAGATTGAACATGGCAAGATCCGCATTGCCTTCACACCCGATGAAGAGATTGGTCGTGGGGCGGACAAGTTTGATGTGGCGAAGTTCGGTGCTCATTGGGCCTACACCATGGATGGCAGCGAGGTGGGTGAGCTGGAGTATGAGAATTTCAATGCTGCATCGGCAAAAATAGAGATACAGGGTCGCAACGTCCATCCCGGATATGCAAAAGGGAAGATGATAAATGCCCTGCATGTGGCCAATGAGCTAGTAGCGATGTTGCCTGAAAAGGAGCGACCGGAGCATACCGAAGGATATGAAGGTTTCTTTCACCTGATTGGCATCAATGGTACGGTAGATGAAGCGAAGGTCTCCTTCATCATCCGTGACCATGACAGCCTGAAGTTCGAAGCACGTAAGCGACTGATGAGCGAAGTGGTGGAGCGACTCAACAAACGGTATGACAACCGACTCACCCTTGATATGAAGGATCAGTACTACAACATGAAAGAGAAGATAGAGCCGGTGATGCATGTCATCGAGTACGCTTTCCATGCCATGGAGGCGGTAGGTGTGAAACCTAACATCAAACCTATTCGCGGTGGTACCGACGGTGCTCGCCTCTCGTTCATGGGGCTTCCCTGTCCAAACATCTTTGCCGGAGGGATGAATTTCCACGGCAGGTATGAATTTCTGCCCATTCCGTCACTGCGAAAAGCATCTGAAGTGATCGTTAAGATTGCCGAGCTGGTTGCACGCAACTGAGTTGCTGCTTTAATCTGAATCATAAACCACAGTCCGTTAAGCGATAGCTCGAAAAGAGTTGAAAGCCGACTGCAAAATAACTTATATGAAGACAACACCATTTACCGATCATCACATTGCCCTTGGAGCAAAGATGCATGAGTTTGCAGGCTACAACATGCCCATTGAGTACAGTGGGATTATCGATGAACATCTCACGGTAGTGAATGCCGTGGGTGTGTTCGACGTATCGCACATGGGTGAGTTCTGGGTGAAAGGACCACAAGCGCTTTCCTTTCTTCAGCAGATTGCCAGCAATGATGCAGCCCGTTTGGAGCCGGGCAAGGCTCAATATAGTTGTTTTGTGAACGAACAGGGCGGCATTGTGGATGATTTTATCGTCTACCAGTACGAACAGGATAAATACATGTTGGTAGTCAACGCTGCCAATATTGAAAAAGATTGGGAGTGGTGTCAAAAGCATAACAGCATGGGCGCTGAGCTGGAGAATGCTTCAGAACATATGGCTTTGTTGGCTGTGCAGGGGCCCCGTGCAATGGAGATGATGCAGAAACTTACTGACACCGATCTCTCGATCATACCTTACTATTCATTTGCGACTGCACGCTTTGCCGGTGTGGAGAACGTTATTATCTCCAACACAGGATACACCGGTGCCGGCGGCTTCGAGCTCTACTTTTATCCCGAAGAGGGCGATAAGATCTGGGATGCGCTCTTTGAGGCTGGTGATGCCTACGGTATTAAACCAATAGGTTTGGGTGCACGCGATACACTCCGTCTGGAAATGGGCTTCTGTCTCTATGGAAACGATTTGGATGACACTACTTCCCCCCTGCAGGCAGGACTGGGCTGGATCACCCGCTTTACCCCGGAAAAACAGTTCATTGGGCGTGGAGTCCTTGAAAAGGAAAAAGCAGAGGGCATATCCCGCAAGCTCTGTTGTTTTGAGTTGACAGAGAAGGGAATTCCACGGCATGGTTATGAAATAATGAACGGTGAGGATCACCCAATCGGAGTTGTTACATCCGGTACGATCTCACCGGTATTGAAAACTGGAATCGGTATGGGATATCTCAAACCGGAATATGCTACCCCCGGTACAGAGATATTCATCACTGTGCGCAACAGAAAACTGAAAGCTGTGGTGGTAAAACCTCCTTTCCGGAAATAATTTGGCGGTTCGTACCAGAATTTCACGAATTAACCCTATTTTTGTGGCCTGATACAGCATGTATCGGGCCATTGTTGTTTAGAGCCGACCCCTTATGGCAAAAAAAGCGAAGATTGCTCAAAATATTTTTTTTCTGCTCGGTGCCCTGGCGCTGGGCTTTATGATATACAAGACAGGGATCGACAATATCATGCGCGATATCAGGCAGACCGGCTGGTGGTTTGTCCCTATCATCGGGCTATGGGTAGTGGTCTACCTGATCAATACCTACTCCTTTTATCTGATCCTGCGTGATGGCAGTGAGGAAACCAAAAAGATTGGTTTCCTGCGGCTGTTCAAGTTGGTGATCAGTGGCTTTGCCATCAACTATATCACTCCCTTCGGGCTAATGGGAGGTGAACCCTATAAGATCATCGAACTGCAATCCACGCTGGGGATTCAGAAAGCCACCTCCTCGGTACTGCTCTCCACCATGATGCACTTTGTCTCTCATTTCATCTTTTGGATGGTATCCATCCCGCTGCTGCTATTCCTTGTACCGGTCCTCTCCGATACGGTGGAGCTGGGTATGATCCTCTCCACGGCCACCTCTTTCCTTCTGTTGTTATGGGCTTTCAGGGTTTATACCCGGGGTGGGGTAGACAGGGCCTTGATGCTGGGTGGCAGGCTTCCTTTTATCGGGAAAAGTCTGAGAGCATACCGCAGGAACAACCAGGAGAAAATTAACCAGATGGACATCCTGATTGCCGACCTCTACCGCAACCGCAAGAAAGATTTTGTTGCATCCCTCTCCCTGGAAATATTCTCCCGTTTTTTTCTATGTCTGGAGGTGATCCTGATGATGATGGCTGTCGGTCGTCCCATTACCTTTGGTCAGGGGGTACTGATCGAATCGATCCAGTCACTGATAGGGAACATTCTTTTCTTTATGCCGATGCAGATGGGCTCCCGCGAGGGAGGCATCGTGATCGTATTCGGCATCCTTTCGCTGCCGCTCTCGTATGGTGTCTTTGTGAGTCTCTGCAAGCGAATCAGGGAGATCTTCTGGACAGTGGTAGGCATCCTGCTGATCAAGGTGAAGAAATATTGAGAGGAAGCGTCAGACGTAAATCATTTTCTTGCTCATCCCCCCATCCACAGTGAAATTTTGTCCCGTGATGAAGCTGTTCTCCGGATTCATCAGGAAAAGAACCATGCGGGCGATATCCATCGCATTGCCCACACGGCCGGCAGGATGCTGCAGGTGATCTTCCACAGTAATCTTCGCCTGTTTCGCCAACGATTTTTTCTTCAATGCAGATACATCTATCCAGCCGGGACTGATGCTGTTAACCCGGACATGAGGGCCGAGACTCATCGCCATGGCATGGGTGAGCGCACAGATACCTCCTTTGCTGGCCGAATAGGATTCGGTGTGGGGTTCCGACTGAAAAGCACGTGTGGAGCAGATGTTGACAATCGACCCCTTCGTCTCACGAAGTGAAGATGCCAGATGTTTGCTGCAGAGGAAGGTGCCGGTAAGGTTGGTGGCGAGTGCCCTGTTCCACTCCTCCAGGGTGAGTTCTTCCATTGGTTTGAACAGCTCATATACAGCATTGTTGACCAATCCGTAAACGGGGCCGTATTGCTTTATGGAAGCTCGGATGGAGGAGCGGACACTCACCTCGTTCGACACGTCGGTGATGTGGAAGGAAACGCTGTGCTTGCGGAATGATGGTTTCAACTCCTCCATCGCCTCACTGTCGATGTCGAATACCGATACACTGTATCCCCCCTCCAGCAAGAGTTGCATCACCACACGGCCGATACCCTGGGCACCTCCGGTGACTATGACATGAGGTTTTGCTTTCTTCATGGGTTGTATCGTATTGGGGAATCTCTCCCTAAAAAGGTTATGCGTATATTGACTTCTTGCCTGCCAGCAGGGTGTTGCGCATCAGCGAGACGATTGTCATCGGTCCAACGCCTCCAGGTACTGGAGTGATCCAGGAGCATTTGGGAGCTACCTCCTCGAATGCCACGTCGCCCGTCAGCTTGAAGCCCGATTTGGTCTTGTCGCTCGGCACCCTTGTGGTGCCTACGTCTATTACCACCGCTCCCTCCTTCACCATATCTCCTTTCAGGAACTCTGGAACACCCAGGGCAGCGATGATGATGTCGGCCTGCAGGCAGATATCTTTGATGTTTTTGGTGCGACTGTGGCAGACGGTCACGGTACAGTCGCCCGGGATTCCCTTCTGCATCATCAGCATCGATACCGGTTTACCCACGATGTTGCTTCGTCCCAGCACCACGCAGTGCTTTCCGCTGGTCTCAATGTTGTAGCGTTTGAGCAGTTCCACGATGCCCGCCGGTGTTGCGGAGAGGAAGCAGGGGAGCCCGAGGGCCATGCGACCCACATTCACCGGATGAAAGCCATCCACATCTTTGCGGTAGTCGATTGCTTCGGTAATGCGTTCTTCCCGGATATGTTTCGGCAACGGCAGCTGTACGATGAAGCCGTCGATGTCGGGGTCGTTGTTGAGCCGTTCCACACAGGCGAGCAGCTCCTCTTCGGTCACATCTTCCTCATAACGGATCAGGGTGGAGTGAAAGCCCACCTCTTCACAACTGCGCACCTTGTTGGCAACATAGGTCTCGCTGCCGCCATCGTGGCCTACCAGTACCGCTGCCAGGTGAGGTGTCTTCCCTCCGTTGGCCTTGATCTGTGCCACTTCTTCGGCGATCTCCTTTTTTATCTCAGTTGCTGTTGCCTTTCCGTCAATCAGTTTCATCGTCTTCTTAAATTACGCATGGCTTGTTTGCCCCCACCTGATGTCATCATCCGCATCATCTTACGGGTCTCATCGAACTGCTTGATCAGCTTGTTCACCTCCTGCACGTTGGTGCCACTCCCTTTGGCGATACGGGCACGGCGGCTGCCGTTTAGTATCTCCGGGTTGGAGCGCTCTGCCGGTGTCATGGAGCGAATGATCGCCTCGATTCCCACAAAGGCATCGTCGTCGATGTCCAGGTCTTTGATTTGCTTGCCCACACCGGGAATCATCGACGCCAGGTCTTTCAGGTTACCCATCTTCTTGATTTGCTGAATCTGGGCGATGAAATCATTGAAGTCGAACTGATTCTTGGCAATCTTCTTCTGCAGTCGGCGCGCTTCCTCTTCGTCGTACTGTTCCTGTGCCTTCTCCACCAGAGAGACGATGTCGCCCATCCCAAGGATGCGGTCGGCCATACGTTCCGGATGAAAAACATCGATGGCATCGAGCTTCTCGCCCGTACCGACGAATTTGATCGGCTTATCGACTACCGAACG
>JAAZLV010000064.1 GCA_012799155.1 Bacteroidales bacterium
AAAAAATGAGATTAACAGCAGTCATTGCCATGCTTGCCATCGTCACCGCCGTCAGCGCACAGGTGAGTCTGGGCATCAAGGGAGGAGTGAACATGTCAAACCTGGTATATGATGATGAGGTGGATGACAAGAACCCGAAGATCGGTTTCAATATCGGATTGGCAGCAGATATCGATTTTGCACCCAACGTGGGCCTGCAGACCGGATTGTTTTTCAGCACAAAGGGTTTCAAATATGAATCAGGATCACTGGAATACACGGAGAACCTGAATTACCTGCAGTTGCCGGTACACCTGGCCTATAAGGTTGATGTCACACCAGGTACCCGGGTGATACTCCATGCCGGTCCCTATGCAGCTTACGGTGTAGGAGGTAACAGAGAAGCCAAGGCAGGAAACCTTAGCGGTATATGGGATGTGGATAAGATCTTCGGTGATGCCAACGGACAGTACAAACCATTCGATGCCGGTCTCGGTCTCGGTGTGGGTGCCGAGATGGGTGCTTTCCTGATCGACCTTGGATGGGACATGGGTATGGTGAACATCTCCAACCATGACAACGGCAACACCAAAAACCAGAACGCATATCTTTCGGTAGGCTACAAGTTTTAACAGCCAACCCTTCTGACATAAAACCCTGCAACATTTCTTGCAGGGTTTTTTCATGGACAAGGTTTAATTTTGTTATTTTTGTAGAAACCATCATCTCCCGATCCAATGAAAAGACATCTGATTTTTTTTGTTTTACTTTTTCTTGCCGGCTTCAGCTTTTCACAGTCCGCACTCGAACAGTTTGTCAATCACCCTGCACTGAAACATGCCTCCGTGGGGGTCTCGGTGACCGATCTGGAAACAGGCAGGTCCATTCTTTCGCACAACGTCGATCAATCGCTCACACCGGCATCAGTACTGAAAGTGGTTACTACTGCCACGGCCCTGGAGATATTGGGAGAACAGTTCCGTTATAAGACAGAAGTGGCACTCGATTCCAATGATCCCACCCGTATCCTGGTGATTGGGTCAGGCGATCCCACCCTGGGCAGCGAGGCGTTTGGCGATCATCCCGAGACATTTTTCACCGTGGCGGCAGATGCCCTCAGAAAAGCACTTCCCTCCGACAGGGAGTATAGCATCTATGTGGTCGACGATCTCTTCGGTTACAATGGCATCTCTCCAGAATGGACCTGGATTGATATGGGGAACTATTACGCCGCAGGTGCTTATGGTATCAGCATCTTCGACAACAGCTACAAGCTCTTCTTCGATACCACCGATCGGAACAGCTGTCCCAAAATCCTGCGCACCGAACCGGAGATGAAACTACTCGCTTTTCGGAATGAACTGACACTGAACACCACCGGTCGCGACAACGGTTATATCTATGGTGTTCCCTTCTCAAATGAACGAATTCTACGTGGCAACATCCCCGCAGGAAGGAAGGCATTCAGCATCAAAGGCGATATTCCCGACCCGGGCTTGTTGCTGGGTGAGACGCTGGCCACATATCTGAGAGCAGCGGGTATACAGGTTAAAAAGGTGGAAACAGCACGCGAGGATTATCTCTCAGGGGTGTGCGGATCCGACCAAAGTGTTCACTACCGGAAAGGAAAAGTGTTTTTAACACAGGTGTCACCACCCCTGAAGGATATCATCCGCGAAGTGAACGTGGAGAGTAACAACCACTATGCAGAACATTTGATCCGTACCCTCGGCGTAAAAAGCAGAAGGAATATGGAAGAGGATGCCTTGGAAGCAGGTATTGCAGCCATATTGGATATCTGGAAAAGAAAGGGGTTGGAAGTCTCTTCATTGCAGATGCATGACGGCTGCGGTCTTGCACCACAGAATGCGGTGAGTCCGCAGCTGCTGACCGACCTGCTGGTATATATGCATACCCGGATCAATCATGCACCCCTCTTCTTCAATTCATTGCCGAAAGCGGGGCAGGAGGGAACGCTTGCATCCTTCCTGAAGAATACGAGACTGAGTGGCAGAATTGCAGCCAAAAGCGGCAGCATAGGCGGTGTGCAGTGCTATGCGGGATATTTGATTGACGGCAACAAAAGATATGCCTTCACCGTGATGGTGAATAAGTTCAATGGCACCCGCCCACAAGTGAGGAGTGCCATTGAACATTTGTTGTTGGGATTGTAGGTTTCTTACTCTACGATATCGACCAGTTCGATTTCAAAGACCAGCGTGGTGTAACCCGGAATAGAGTTGTTCCCCGCCTCTCCATATCCCATCTTCCAGGGGATCCAGATCTCCCACTTGTCACCTACCTGCATGTGTTGTAGGGCAGTGGAGAATCCATCAACTACACCTTTCACTGAGAAAGTGCTTGGAATGTTATTACGGTTGGCGGTAGAATCAAAAATGATCTTGTTAAGTATGAGATTTCCCTTGTCATTGGTATAACTGTCAGGTTGTGACCAGTCGTTCTTGTACCAGCCGGTATAGAGCACCTTCACCTCATCGGTGAAGTAAGGAGTTGCACCATCGCCCTGTTCAAGCTCTTTGTACATGATGTACCCTTTACCTGACACGGAGTTCAATTTTGTATATCCCGTGTTGGCGGCCATCCTGGCGAACTGTGCCTCGTTGTCGAGCTGCCACTTGTCGTCGAAGGTCTCGGTCTTGTCACACGCGACGGCAAGGAACAGTAGCCCGCTGAGCAGTAATATTGAGTGTAAAAGGTTTCTCTTCATAATCAGGATAGTTTTTTCAGGAGATTTTTCAAATCGGTCTTTTCGGCGATCACCCGTTGCAGCGAATCGATTGTCACTCTCTCTTGCGCCATGGTGTCGCGATAGCGGATGGTGACGGTATTGTCCTCCAGCGTCTGGTGGTCGATGGTGGCACAGAATGGGGTACCGATGGCATCCTGACGGCGGTAGCGCTTGCCGATGCTGTCTTTCTCGTCGTACTGACAGGCGAAGCTGAACTTAAGCTCATCCATGATCTCACGTGCTTTCTCCGGCAGACCGTCTTTCTTCACCAGTGGCAGGATGGCCAGCTTCACCGGTGCCAGTGCAGGTGGCAGGTTGAGCAGCACGCGTGTCTCACCACCCTCGAGTGTTTCCTCGCAGTAGGAGGCAGCCAGTACTGAGAGGAACATGCGGTCCACGCCGATGGAGGTCTCCACAACGAAGGGTACATAGGATTTGTTCTGTTCCGGATCGAAGTATTGCAGCTTCTTGCCGGAGTACTTCTCATGCTGGCTCAGGTCGAAGTCGGTGCGGGAGTGGATTCCTTCCACCTCCTTGAAGCCGAAGGGCATCTCGAACTCGATGTCGGTAGCCGCATTGGCGTAGTGCGCCAGCTTGTCGTGGTCGTGGAAACGGTACTTTTGAGCACCGAAGCCTAGCGTCTGGTGCCACTTCATGCGGAATGCCTTCCAGTGCTCGAACCACTTCAGCTCCTCACCCGGTGCCACAAAGAACTGCATCTCCATCTGTTCGAACTCCCGCATGCGGAAGATGAACTGGCGGGCGACGATCTCGTTGCGGAACGCCTTGCCGATCTGGGCAATGCCGAAGGGTATCTTCATGCGGCCTGTTTTCTGGACGTTGAGGAAGTTGACGAAGATGCCCTGTGCCGTCTCGGGACGGAGGAACACCTTCATGGCACCGTCGGCAGTTGAGCCCATCTCGGTGGAGAACATCAGGTTGAACTGACGCACCTCCGTCCAGTTACGGGTACCGCTGATGGGACAGACGATCTCACTGTCGATAATGATCTGGCGGAGCTCCTCTAGGTTGTTGTCGTTGAGTGCCTTGGCAAAGCGGGCATGGATCTCATCCCTCTTCTGCCTGTTTTCCAGTACACGGGGATTGGTGTCGCGAAACATCTGCTCGTCGAAACTTTCGCCGAAGCGCT
>JAAZLV010000391.1 GCA_012799155.1 Bacteroidales bacterium
AGGATGAATTCGTTGTATCGTTCCTCCCTGCTCAGCAGCTCCATTTCCCGCTCAAAGTGACCGCTCTCGGTGCCTTTGTTGTAGCGGACGATGGAGCGCACGTTCCATGAGCGGCTCTCTCCGTCATAAGAATGGGCGGATGGTCCAAGTCCGATGTAGGGGACATCTTTCCAGTAGGAGCTGTTGTGCCGCGAAAACAGACCTTCCTTACCGAAGGCGGAAATCTCATAGTGAACGAAACCCGCTGCGGTAAGCCGGTCGATCAGCATGGCGAACATCCGGGTACTGGTCTCCTCCTGCACTGGGGTTATCCTTCCAGCCTGCAACAGACGGTGCATGCGGGTACGTTCTTCGTAGATCAGATGATAGGAAGAGATGTGTTGAATATCCAACGCAAGTGCCTGCTCCAGATTTCGTTGCCATACCGCGATGGTCTGGTCCGGTAGGCCGTAGATGAGATCGATGCTGATGTTTTTGAAGCCGTGTTGCTGGCAGCGCTTTACCGCATCTATCGCCTCCTGTGCGGTATGGCGGCGGCTGAGAAACTGCAGCTCCTTGTCATCGAAGCTCTGGATGCCAATGCTGAGGCGGTTGAAGGGGAGGGCAGCCAGCATCGTTGCATATTCCTCGGTGAGATCGTCGGGGTTGGCCTCTACGGTGATCTCTGCATCCGGCTCAATAGCATAGTGCTGGTAAAGGGTTTCGAAGATCCGTTCAAAGTGATGTCGCTGCAGGCGGGAGGGGGTACCTCCTCCGAAGTAGATGGTGCTGATCGGTTCCTTCGACTCCTCCCTACGAACGGATGCCTCCACACAAAGTGCCTCCACGAAAGCATCTATGTGGGACTCGTTTGTACCCATGTAAAAGTCGCAGTAGGTGCAACGCGTCTTGCAGAAAGGTATATGGAGATAGATGCCGGCCACTATTCGGTAAGCTGTTTATAAGCCTTCAGGTACTTCTGCAGCCGTTCCAGATCCTTCTCCGTCACCTTCTCCCAGCGGCGGATATCCATGTTGTCGGTCAGGTCCAGTAGTTTCACCCGTGTGGCAAGTGCATCGGCCTGCACGCGACGGATCGATTCCTCATAGGGCTCCCCCTCACGACGGGTCAGCGCATCCACGGCTACCACGATCTCCTGTGAGAAGCCTTCAGCAGTAAGTTGTTCCAGGGTCCACTCACTATCCTCCACCACGTCGTGCAGCATCCCTGCAATCTTCTCCTGCAGCGTATGTCCCCCGCTCATCACCCGGTAAGGATGCTCAATGTAGGGACGACCGTTGTGTGTGTCAAACTGTCCCTCATGGGCAGTGAGTGCAATCTCTATGGCCCGATGCAATTGTTCTTTCAGTGTCATTGTTTCTGCAATATTTCTTTGACCAGTAATGGCTCATCAGTGGTGATAAAATCTACCTTCAAGTCGATTGCTGTTTTGATATCCTCTGATCTGTTCACTGTCCATACGTTCACTTTCTGTCCCAGTTCATGCGATTCCTTTACCCATTGAGGACGCTGGAACAAGACGTTGTAATTGTAATCAGGTCCTGCTACCCCCATTGTGGAGAGCACTCCGGGTGACATATCCCCGTTCAGGTAATAGACCTTGGCTTGCGGATCAATCTGGCGTACCAAGTGCAGAAAGTGGATGCCAAAAGAAATATACTCCACCTTGTCCTGCAATCCGCGCGCATGTACCATTTCAATTACCTTTTGCGCCAGCTCCACTTCTCGCTCCTTCTTTTCGTGCGGCTTGAATTCGATGATCAGTTTTGTCTTTTTGCATTTCTCGAATGCATCCAGGTATTCTTTCACCGTTGGCAACGGCTCTCCGTTGGAAAGCTTTACCTGCCGTAAGATGTTGAACGGGGTCTCTTCCACACGCAATTGTTTCCCGTCGAGGGTGACTGTCGCATCATGGTTCACTACAGGGACCCCGTCGGCGGAAATCAAGATATCTACCTCAGAGCCGTAGACACCGATCGAGTCGGCTTTCATCAGTGCGGTGATTGAGTTTTGTGCCGATCCTTCAGTCTTCCAGAAGCCTCGGTGAGCAATGATTTCTTGCGATGTTGCACTGTTTGTGAACAACAGGAAGAAAAGCAACAACAACAATTCGTTTCCTTTTTTCATCTTCTTTTCAATTTTTAATTGAATTGATAAATATAGTACAATTCCCTATACCCTGCGGGAAAAAGTTATGAAGAATCCTTAAATGGAGGCAACAAAAAAGATCGCCATAATAGCGATCTTTTTTCCTTGAATGTTATAAACTCTCTCCAAAGTCCTCCTTGAACTTGGCTATCAGTTTCTCAGGCCAGTCGCTCACCGGCTCCAGTCCTCCCATGAAGAAGCGTAGCACCGGTGGTTCATAGACGAAGCGCAGGCCACCGATCAGTTTGCGGTTGTCGTAGAGCCATTTCATGCGGTCTTCAACATACTTGATCTGCGACAGGGTGAAGACTCGCCTCGGCACCGCCAGGCGTACCAACTCCATGTCGGCGTAGGTCTCGTTGCCATATTCATCCCGCTGGTTGGAGATGGAGCCACGCTCCATGCCCCTGATACCGGAGATCAGGAAGAGTGCTGCTGCCAACGCTCCCGCGGGGTACTCTTTCTGAGGAATGTGGTCGCATACCTGCATTGCATCCACGTGGGCACCCAGTACTCCTGCCGGCTTGATCATCGGTATGCCGTGTGCATCGAGCGCGTTCACCAGGTAAGCGATGAAGCTGGGGCTCTGGCTGATCATTGTCTCATCGAGCGTCTCATAGAGTCCCACTGCCATTGCCTCTATCTCGCGAACAGAGATGCCGCCGTAGGTAAGGAACCCTTCAAAGAGGGGTACCAGTGCCTCCAGTTCGCGGTATATGTCGGGGTTGTCGGTGCAGATACCGCCGCCGCGCGAGGAGCTCAGCTTGCGGGCAGAGAAGTAGACGATGTCGGCCATGGCGGTCATGGTACGCATCACCTCACCCATGTTGCTTTCTTTGAATTCCTCCTCGCGCTGTAATACCAGGAAGGCGTTTTCACCGAGCAGGCTGGCATCGAGCACCAGCCGGATGTTGTACTTGTCGGCGATGGCCCGCAC
>JAAZLV010000392.1 GCA_012799155.1 Bacteroidales bacterium
GATGATGAAAAACAGCAGTCAACGGCCGGGATCATTTTCCCTTTAACCAGTTGTTGGGTGTGGTTCCGGTGGCTTTCTTAAAGTTCCTGTAAAAGGTGACTTCATTGGCGAAGCCTGAAAGTTCACTGATCTGCATCAGAGAGTGTGTGTTATCTGGATCTCTCATCAGTGATTGAGCGTAGCTTATCCGATATTGGTTGATATAATCAGAAAAGGAAAGATGTAACTCTTTGTTGATGTAGTTTGAGATGTAGGTACGGTTGCTACCCGTTTTAAGGGCAACATCGGCTATATGCAGATCCTTTTTTCTGAAAAGTTCTTTTTCATCCATTAAGTCGTGTAGTTTTTCTTTCAATAACTCAAAGGATGGCCCGGTACCATGTAGACTTTCCTCCCGTTTTGCTCCGTCTGTTTCCGCATGAAAGTCGTTTGCCGTGAAATGCTGTTTGAAACCAAAAAAGCTTACTGCGAATAACATGGTGCTGAAAATGAGAGAGGGAATAATCAACAACCACGGCTCATGTAGGAAGAAATCACGTCCCAGCTGATTGGCGGCAGCAGAGAACAGGGCAAACAGGATAAATAGGACAAGTAATTTTCTGATGGGTGAGAGTGTTTTATTTTCAATGTCGGCATAGAAGTTCGAAACCTCATCCCTGAAGCTGATCAACTTTTTATAACCATAGTAGGACACCGGTATCAACTGAATAAGAAAAATAATCTTCATCACCGCAATCCGTATCATCTGTCCTTTTTCGGCGAATGAAGCCAGATGATCAGGTCCCTCTTGATTGAAAAAATATTGTTCACTGAAAAGAATGCGCTCCCCTTCAGTCATCAACGCGTAAAAGAATATTGCCATCAGGCTGATGATCACGGAAGGGAGCAACACCCAATAGTTCTTAAGTGTCAATGGTTTGCTGTTGGTCAGCTTCTGGATATAGAGATAATAGAGGGGGTAGACGGCCAGTGAACAGAAGGCATAGATGCTCTCAATGAGGCTGTATAGTGCTACATGTCGATGAAAGTAGACCGCATGCGAAAAATAAAGGATCGTGCAAACCAGCAGAAAGTAGGTTAATAACCTTTTGGCAGGGTTTGCACCACGATATTCAATCGCAAATAATATCAGCCAGAACAGACAAACCAAAAAAGGTAAACTGGCAAATAGTGTTTGTATCATGCGCCACTCTTATTGAATGCGAATATAGTCAAAATTTCATAAACAGGGCGCAATGCGTGCAAAAAGTCAGATCAGAAACCGAAATCATCAATCACCACTTCATCAACCTCCTCTCTTTCCAGCTCTATTCTGTTCTGTGTCGCAATTCCTTCCACGTAAATCGCCTTAAAGGGAATAGCCGGGCAGACGTACTCACATCCGCCACAACCAACACATATCTCAGGCCTGATCTCGGGGATGGTGAGTGCTCCCTTGTAGGGTACCATGTGTACCGCCTGTGTGGGACAGTGTTCGGAGCAGGCACCGCAGCTGGTCTCATCGTAGTATACAATGCAGTTCTCAATAATAAACTGTACCTGTCCCATCTGGGTGTGGTTCTTCTCCTCTTTGGTCAATGGAAGGATGGCGCCGGTAGGGCACACCTCCCCACAAATGGTACAGTCGTAATTGCAGAAGCCATGATCGAAGTAGAGCCGGGGCTGCATCATTCCCCCCAGTCCATATTCCAGGAATGCCGGCTTGATGACATGCGACGGGCACTTGCTCACGCAGAGGTGACAGGAGATACATTTCTCCCGCAAGTGATCAAATGTGGGTACTCCGGGAGGAGCGATGGGGATTTCTCTGCTCAGATCCTGCTTGGGCATCAAGCCGTTGGTGGCGCCCTGTGCCAGCAATTTTCCGGCAGCCAGTCCGGTAATCAGTGATGCGGAGAGAAAGCGGCGCTTGGAAGGATCTTGCGGTTGTGCCTCTTTCAAGTAAGTGAAAGCCTGAACATCCTGTTTCTTGTTGTTTTTCCAGGGGAGTGCAAAACGGTATTTCATTGCATCACGATTGCAGTTCTCGATGCAGTTGAAACAGGTGATGCACCGGCTCTGGTCGATCTTCTTATTCTTCGCATCGATACAGGAAGCTTTGCATTTCATGCTGCAGAGGCCGCAGGAGTTGCACTTCTCATCATCGAAAGTGATCCGGAAAAAGGAATATTTGCTGATAAAACCGAGGAGGGTGCCCACGGGGCAAATGGTATTGCACCATGTCCTGCCGTTCCGCCAGGCAAGGATGCCGATCACCAATAGCATGGCAAGGGCGATCAGGGTGGAGGAGATGCCCAGCAGATAGATGCTCACCCGGTAGAACGTGTAGTTGTCGAACGAGGTGAAGATGGTAGCCAGCAGGTTGTTGCCTGCAAGGTAGGCGGGACGGAACAGGTGGGTGACCATTCTGCCGTATGCGCCGTAGGGATCCAAGAGACCCGCGAGGAAGGTGAAACCGAAGAGGAAAGTGACAAGGGTTGCACCCAGCACGCTCCAGCGAAGAACGGACTTGGCTTTGCTGTAGTGATACTTTTTCTTCCTGATAACCCGTTTGGAGAACCATGCCACGATATCCTGGTAGATAC
>JAAZLV010000065.1 GCA_012799155.1 Bacteroidales bacterium
CTACTGGAGCAATACAGCGGGAAGTCGGAATAAAAATTTTCAAATGGGACCGGAACAAAGGGAATCACCTTCCGGTCCCCATTTTACGCGTAATCATCTTAGACACTATGTGGATTGAACAACCCCCTATGCTCTATAGGTCACTTTATCCCGGTTCGCTTTGGCGTATCGGGGAAGAGCACCGGAAAACGATCTACCTCACCTTCGACGACGGTCCCATCCCCGAAGTGACGCCCTGGGTCCTGGAGCTGCTGGACCGTTACGACATCAAAGCCACCTTCTTCTGCGTTGGTGACAATGTCCGCAAATACCCCCATCTCTACCGGCAACTGCTGGAGAAAGGGCACAAGACCGGCAACCACACCTTCAACCACGTACAGGCTTGGAAGAGCCACACCGCCTTTCTGTTGGAAAATACGGCCAAGGCAGCCGAGTTGATTGACTCCAAACTGTTTCGCCCGCCCCATGGACATATGCGTGTAGCACAAAACAGTGCACTGCAGAAAGCGGGATACAGCGTTGTGATGTGGGATGTGGTGACCCGTGACTACAGCCGTTATATGTCACCCCAACAGGTACTCGACAACGTGAAGCGATATACGCGCGACGGCTCCGTCATCGTCTTCCACGACTCTCTGAAAGCTGAGAAAAGAATGAAGTATGCCCTGCCCCGTGCCATCGAATGGCTGCTGGAGGAGGGCTACAACTTCGCCCTGGTGCCGGGCTAACACCCAGCACCCTCTCCCTTACCTTTGTCTACCGTTTTGGCGGATACAAGGAGAAAGAACGGGAGGAGCCCGATACCTCACGCTTCGGCATGTAAGACTCCTTGCCTGCTTGCCCTTATGTTTTTAAATTATATTTAACTCTTTTATAGTCTGCAATGTATCCACGAAAATGGCATCTTTGAATAGAGCCATATAATGAACAATATGGTTAATCTATGTTAATATTATATTATTTAGTAGTATTATGTATTGCATAGTACAATGTTTAGACATACATTTGTACCATTATTGAAACAATTACTCAATAAATCGCGCAAATTCTGTAACGTATCCTCTCAAAAAATAGTCAAAGAGGGATCACAAACAATCGAGAAGATGATCGACATCCGTAAATTACACAAATCCTATCACACCGAAGCACTCTCCCTACATGTCCTGAAAGGCATTGATCTGAGCATCGAGGCCGGTGAGTATGTCTCCATCATGGGGGCATCCGGTTCAGGCAAATCCACCCTGCTCAACATACTGGGTATTCTCGACACCTACGATTCAGGCGACTATCACCTCAACGGGGCTCTTATCAGGAACCTGAGCGAACGACAGGCGGCACAATACCGCAACGAGATGATTGGCTTTGTATTCCAGTCGTTCAACCTGATCAACTTCAAGAATGCGCTGGAGAATGTAGCGTTGCCCCTCTATTACAAGAAGGTGAGCCGTAAAAAACGCAACATCATTGCCATGGAGCATCTCGACCGTATGGGGCTGAAGGAATGGGCTCACCACCTGCCAAACGAGATGTCGGGTGGTCAGAAACAACGTGTTGCCATTGCTCGAGCCATGATCTCCAATCCCAAGGTGATACTTGCCGATGAACCCACCGGTGCCCTCGACAGCAAGACCACGGAAGAGGTGATGGAGGTGCTCACCAGTCTCAACAATGAGGGCATCACCACCATCATCGTCACGCACGAACGTTCGGTGGCCGATGCCACCAGGCGCATCATCCACCTCAAGGATGGCATGATTGAATATGAGACCCGCAAGGAAAACGGCATTCACGAAACAATCCCCTCCCTCAATTATTCATCGTTATGAACGACCATATTCAGGAGATACTCGATACGCTGAAGAAGAACAAGATGCGGACCGCCCTCACCGGGCTCTCCGTCTCCTGGGGCATCTTCATCCTGATCGTGTTGCTGGGTGCCGGTAACGGATTGAAGAACGGTGTGATGCAGAACTTCAGCTCCCGCGCCGTCAACCGCATCAACCTTTGGCCCGGTACCACCTCCATACCCTACCAGGGACTCAAAACGGAACGTAACCTCAGTTTCACCGAGAGTGAGGTAGATCTGATCCGCAAGGAGGTGGAGGAAAGCCGCACCATCACCGCCCGCATCAACAGCACCCAGAACATCGCATACGGCAAGGAGTATGGCTCCTACAGCGTCCGGGGAGTGATGCCCGGTTATTACAACATCGAAAAGCTGACAATCGGCAACGGTGAAGGTCGTTTCATCAACCAGCTCGACATGCGCGAACGGAACAAGGTGATCGTTCTCGACAAGAAGATCGCCGACCTGCTCTTCAAGGATGAATCTCCCCTGGGCAAACAGGTGAAAGTGGGACAGCTGATGTTCAAGGTGGTGGGTGTCAACAGCAAGAAGGAACAGTGGGGCGGTTCCAACGCCTACATCCCTTTCACCACGGCACAGACCATCTTCAACCCCAACCGCAAGTTCTACCAGATCACCTTCACCGTGGAGGGACTGCACACGGAAGCGGAAAACGACCGGTTCAATGAATCTATCAGGGAGTTGATGGGACGGCAACTCGATTTCGATCCCAAGGATGAGCAGGCACTGTGGGTCAACAACGCTCAAAAGGAGTACGTGGAGACAATGAAGATCTTCGGCGGCATCACCTTCTTCGTCGGTATCATCGGCATCCTCACCCTGATCGCCGGTATTGTGGGAGTCAGCAACATCATGCTGGTGTCGGTCAAGGAGCGTACCCGTGAGATCGGCATCCGCAAGGCAATAGGCGCCACACCCATGGCCATTCTGAGAACCATCATCATGGAGTCGATCTTCATCACCACCCTCTTCGGATACATCGGCATGATGCTGGGCATAGGACTCACCGAACTGATCAACTTCGTGATGATGCAGTCGGCCAATGCCGCCGCTGCTAGCGATGAGCCTCAGATGTCGGTCTTCACCAACCCCACGGTGGACATTGGTTATGCCCTCTTCGCCACAGTGGTGCTGATCATTGCCGGTGTCATCGCCGGATACCTACCCGCCCGCAAGGCTGTGCGTGTGCAACCCATCGAAGCGATGAGACAGGAATGAATAATTAATTTGATGTTCGATATTCAAGGTGTAGAAACTATAATTCTAGAACCAGGAACATTAAACCAAAAAATAAGAACCAAACAATATGTTCGACATAGACAGATGGCAGGAGATATGGATCACCATTACGCACAACAAGTCGCGTAGTGTGCTCACCGCCTTTGGCGTCTTTTGGGGGATGCTGATGCTGGTGCTGATGGTAGGTGCCGGCAATGCGCTGGAGAAAGGCATGACCTCCCAGATTGAAGGGTTTGCCACCAACTCCTGTTTTTTCGAATCACAACAGACCGCCCTGCCCTACAAAGGTTTCCGCAAGGGAAGAAGATGGAACATGACAAACAGCGACCTGCCGGTGATCCGGGAAAAGGTGCCGGAACTGCAATACATCTCACCCGTACTCTTTGCCTGGGGACAGGACAAGAATGTGGTGAGGGGTGAGAAGAACGGATCCTACCTGGTGAAGGGCTGCTATCCCGACTACGACATGATCGAGAAGAGCAAGATGATTTATGGCCGCTATGTCAACGACATCGACATCGCCCAGAAAAGAAAGGTATGCGTCATCGGGGAGCGTGTCTATGAGGTGCTCTTCCAGAAAGGAGATGACCCCACAGGGAAACTGATCCGTGTGAATGGCATCCATTTCCAGGTGATTGGTGTGGCCCGCAGCACCTCCGGTGTCAGCATCGGCGGACAGACGGCAGAGACGGTGGTGCTTCCCTTCTCCACCATGCAGCAGGCATTCAACCAGGGCAACATCATCCACTTTCTTGCCGCAACCGCGAAGAATGGAGTGTCGGTGAAGGTAATACAGGAGA
>JAAZLV010000393.1 GCA_012799155.1 Bacteroidales bacterium
CCTGCCGGAGAATATTATGATGATGCTGGTAACCGGTTATATTATGACAACGAGACCGACAACTACTACTCACATATTCTACAGCTCACCTACTCGCGGGAGTTGGGCCGCTCCCTCTCGCTCAACGCAGGACTCAGCTACAACCATGGTTATGGTTACTATGAGAACTATCGCTACAATCGGAAATACTCCGATTTCGGTCTGGATCCACAGATCATTGGGGAGGAGACCTTCAGTCGCACCGATTTCATCCGTCGCAAGCTGATGGAGAACGACTTTTACGTGGCGAGCATGGGGCTCGAAAAGATGATGGATGCATTGAAGTTCAATGTTGGCGGACTCTATAGCTACTACGACGGTGATCACTTTGGTCGCCTGCCCTGGGTAAAGCATAACCAGAACATCCCGGAGCAGTATGAATGGTACCGCAATGTGGGACGCAAAACTGAAATGAGTCTGTTCGCCAAGGCAGAATATCAGGTCAATCAAAAGCTCTCACTTTATGGTGACCTGCAGTTCCGCCATGTGAACTACAGCTTCAGTGGCATGGACGACGATCTGATGGAACTGATCGGTGATTTTGATTATGATTTCTTCAACCCCAAAGCCGGCCTGTTCTACCAGCTGAATCAGTCAAGCAATCTCTATGCCTCTGTAGCAGTGGGACAACGGGAGCCGCTGCGTGCCGACCTGAAGGATGGCATCAAGGGGGGGGCGGTCAATCCCATCCGGCCGGAGAGAATGATCGACTATGAACTGGGCTACCGTTACAGCAGCGAGGGCACCCGACTGGGTGTGAACCTTTATTACATGGATTACTACAACCAGATGGTTCAGACCGGGAAGCTGACAGATATCGGTTACAAGCTGATGGAGAACGTGAAGGAAAGCTATCGTGCAGGAATCGAGCTGGAGGCCTCCCTACCCCTCTGGACAGAAAAATTAATACTTGATGCCAACGCTACCCTCAGCCGCAACAGGATCAGCAATTACACGGCATACTTCGACCAGTATGACACCCCCGACAACTATGAATGGGTGGGACAGGTCAGCAGGGATTACGGATCGACACAAATCTCCTTCTCACCTGATCTTGTAAGCGCCGTGGGACTTACCTGGCAACCGGCGTCAGCTTTCTATCTGAACCTGCTGGGTAAGTATGTAAGCAAACAATATATGGACAACACCTCCGACGATGCCAAGTCGATCGACGGATACTTCGTAAGCAACCTCTCGGCTGGTTACACCTTCCCAAAAAGCCGTCTGGGTGTGATCAACCTACAGTTCTTCGTGAACAACCTGTTCAACAAGGAGTACGTGGCCAACGGATGGGCAGCCACCGACACTTTCGCTGATGGCAGTAGCATCAACTGGATTGGTTATTATCCCCAAGCAACGCGCAACATCATGGGGCGCCTCTCAATTTCGTTTTAAATCAATCAAGATCCAGTAATTTATATCTCATATGCAAACCATCGAAATCATTGGTGCCCTGATCGGCCTGCTCTATCTCTATCTCGAATACAAAGCCAACAGATGGCTCTGGCCGGTAGGGGTACTGATGCCGGTGGTCTATATCTGGATCTTCTTCCAGAGCAAGTTCTATGCAGATATGGGAATCAACATCTATTACTTCTTCGCCAGCATCTATGGCTGGATCCGCTGGAACAGAAGTGAATCAAAAGGGAATTCTTCTGCCATCATCCATACACCACGACGACAGATTCTGCCCCTCACGCTGGTCACGACATTGCTCTTCTTTGCCATCTACCTTCTCCTCATCAGCTTCACAGACAGCCCCGTAGCCGGGGGTGACAGCCTCACCACCGCCCTGAGCATCACGGGCATGTGGATGCTGGCACAGAAACATGCGGAGCAATGGTGGGTATGGTTCCTGGTCAACCTGATCTCCTGCGGACTTTATTTCTGGAAAGGGCTCTATCCCACCGCCAGCCTGTTCGCCATTTACACCGTGATCTCTGTGTTCGGATATTTCAAGTGGGCAAAAATGGCGAGAGAAAAAATGTGATGAAAATATCGATTCTTACTGACAACAATCCCGGAGGTAATATCGGTGCAGAGCATGGGCTCTCCTATTATGTAGAGCATGAAGGCACAAAGATCCTGATTGATACGGGACAGAGTGATCTCTTTCTGAGAAATGCATTACTGATGGGGATTGATCTGAAGGAGAGAGATCTGATCATTCTAAGTCATGGTCACTTTGATCACGGAAACGGACTGGCACATCTCTCAGGTGGGAGACTGCTCTGCCATCCGGGTTGTTTTGTGAAGCGATACAGAACAGTTGATCACACTTACATTGGTCTGAAGAACAGCCGTGATGAGATCGCTGAAAAATTTGATCTCATATTAAGTAAAGATCCCTATCGCGTCAGTGACTCCATTCTGTTTCTGGGGGAGATCCCCCGCATCACCGATTTTGAATCGCAACAGACCGCTTTTTCTTTCGAAGATGGGACAGCCGATTATGTTATGGATGACAGTGCTGTCGCTCTGCAGACAGATAAAGGTCTGTTTGTCATCACGGGTTGTGGACATGCCGGAGTGGTAAACACCCTGGAACATGCAAAAAAGAGCACCGGTGAGCAAAGAATCTTCGGTATCATGGGTGGTTTTCATCTGAAGAAGCGCGATCGGCAAACAATCGAGACCATTCACTATCTCGGAAAAAACAGGGTGGAACATGTCATCCCTTCTCACTGTACTGCATTGCCTGCCCTTGAGGCTTTTACTGAAAGGTTCCATATCCTATCGGTTAAGACAGGAGATACCTTCACCTTTTAATGCATATTCAAAGGATTTTTGATTAAAAAAGAAGTACTGTTCATCACAATATGCTGACCGAAGGTTCAGAAATTTACATTTTTTGTTTATTTTTGCTGTCAGTTACATATCACAGCTTTAGTCATACACCCCGCAGGAGAGCAGAACCTGCGACTTGCCTATTTATGCAAGGCTAAATCTTTCTTTCCGGAGGATCAGCAGGGTAAAATCATAAAAAAACATGTAACAGGAATAAACGTTTCACGGCATCGATTACTCATGGGTACTGGCACACGGCCATGCCATGGTCTTCGGCTTCGTGGGCTTTTTTATCATGGGGTTCATTTATCATGCACTGCCCCGCTTCAAGGAAACCTCGCTCTGGAATCCACGCCTCGCCATTACGGTATTGCCGCTGATGGCAGGGGGCATCCTTCTGCAGGCATTGGCTCACGTAATTGCAACCACCTCACCCTTCCTCCTCCTCGGAATGCTGGCAGGCATACGGACAGGGTCACTCAC
>JAAZLV010000394.1 GCA_012799155.1 Bacteroidales bacterium
GGTGTCAACATTGACGAACATCCTATATGGATTGAGGGACCGCATATCTACAAGGTGGAGGGACGCTACTACCTCTCCGCCGCAGAGGGGGGCACCGAATTGAACCATAGCCAGGTAATCTTCCGCAGTGACGCCATCACGGGTCCTTATCTGCCCTGGGAGAAGAATCCGATTCTCACACAGCGGAATCTCGATCCGGAAAGGAAGAACCCGGTCACCAGCACCGGCCATGCCGACATGATACAGGACTTGGCGGGTAACTGGTGGGCCTTCTTCCTCGGCTGCCGTCCCTACGAGGGGAACCACTTCAACACCGGGCGCGAGACGTTCATGGCCCCGGTGAAATGGGTAGAGGGATGGCCGGTAATCAACCCTGATCACATGGAGATTCAGCAGAGTTATCCCTTCACCGCTGCGCTGCCACGTGAGGAGGAGCCGCAGCCGATGCAGGGCAGCTTCATACGTCACGAGCTGTTCTACACCCCGCAGCTCAGTCATCACTGGGTAAGGATCCGTGCCGACAGAGGTGAGTGGTTCCAGATTGACACAACGGACAACACCCTGCAGATAGAGCTGCTCCCCGCAAAGCGAATGCAGGGAGGGGTTCCCTCCTATCTGGCTCAGCGGCAGCAACACATTAACGGTCATGCTGCCACGGCTCTCTCCTTCTCACCTGCAGATGAAAATCAGAAGGCAGGCATCGCCGTGCTCCAGAACGAGGAGCGCTTCTACTACCTCTGCAAGTCGCTGGAACAGGGGAAACCCGTGGTGCAGCTCTACCAATCAGGAATGGGGGATGACCCGCAGGGGATGATGTTGCTGGCATCGGCATCGCTGCAGGACGACCGGCCATTGCGCCTTCGCATAGGAGCGGAACGCACCCTTTACCGCTTCTATTTCTCGGAAGAGCAGGAGGGCGACAACTGGCAGCAGCTGGGCGAGGAGCAGGATGCACGCTATCTCAGCACCCAGAATGCCGGGGGGTTTGTGGGATGTACATACGGACTTTGGGCCCTCACCCTGAAAGATGAGAGCCCAAATGAGGTTGCACGCTACCTCTGGTATGAGGCTGGCGGCAACGATGCCATCAGCGGGAAGTGATCACCACTCGAGGTCTTCCATCAACCTGTCGGAGTGAAGCAGCGTATCGATGTACTGTGCCCGCCTGTATATTAGCAGGTTGTTGTTCTTGTTGAGCACGCTGTCTGAGAGTTTGCCCCTGAACTGATCGATGCTCTGGTATTGTTTGCTCTCCATCCAATCGGCAATCTCTCGGTTAATCTTGCCGATCTGCTCCACACCGTTGCGATAGACGGCACTCACCACCTGCACGGCAGCTGCACCACTGAGGAGCAGCTTGATGGCATCCTCACCGGTATAGATGCCACGGCTACTGCATAGATCGGCGTTGATACGTCCGTAGAGCATGCCGGCATAGCGGAGTGACTTCTTGTAATCTCCCCTGTGGGTAAGGTTGAAAGCACGACGGTGTTCCTCCCGGCGTATGTCCACATCGGGTTGGAAGAAAGCGTTGAACAGCACCATCCCTTTCACACCGGCCTCATCGAGACGCTTCACGAAGTGGAGGATGTTGGTGTAATCAGAACTCAGCTTCACGCTCACCGGTATGGAGAGCTGCTGACGAATAGCGGTCACAAGGTTAATCTGCATTTGCTCGATGGCCGTCGCATCGAGATCGAAACGTACCGGAATCTGGTAGAGGTTGAGTTCGATACCATCAACGCCAGTCTCCTCAATCAGCTTTGCATAGCGGAACCAGGTAGATTCGTTCACGCAGTTGAGGCTGGCAATCACCGGCACGGTGAGTTTCTCTTTGGCCCGACGCAGTTTCTCAAGGTAATACTCCACCTCCGAATGTTCCACGCTGGGGTGGTGTGTCACCGACTCGGCATGAATCTCATCATACTGGCTGATCTTCTCGTCCAGTTGGAAGCTCTCCATCTGGATTTGTTCTTCAAAAAGGGTTTTGAACACCACGGCGCCCACGCCCTCTTCTTCTGCCCGCAGCAGCTTGTCACTGTCAGTAGACAATTCTGATGCGCCAAGTATGACGGGACTCTTGAGCCGGATGCCCATGTAAGTTGTTTCCATGTTCTTCATATATTTGTTGATTTGATGATTCGTAGATTAGTTTATTTGATGATATGATGAATTGGTGCTGTGAAACATATATTCAACGGTCATAGTTATTAACACTCCTTTGAACGGAATAGTTTACTGCCGGTGCGGTTAATTGCGCACCTCCTCGAAGACAGTCTTCACATGCTCGTTGCCCAGTCGGTTTTTGAGCCACTCCTCGATGCGCGTACGGTCGGCCTGCCGCAACCCATTGCGGGGAAGGGTGAAGACCACCATCGGCACCAAGCCGGTGCGCTGTGTGGAGTCGTTCACGGTGGAGAAGAGATAGGTTTCGGCGTATGAACAACCGGCAATCTGTGGAAAAAGGGGTTTGATCTCGGAGAGGATCTTTTCCCCGAAGAGGGGTATGTTGCGGATGCTGTCAACCCTTCCTTCCGTCTGTCGCAGGGTGAAGGTGGTGGCGGCCAGCTGCCCGGCCAACCGTTCAGATTCCGACTGGTATTTCCGCACGTTCTCCTGCACCATGCTGGCATCATATCCCTGGCGGATTTTCAGCCGTGCTGTATCGAGACGGTGGATTAGTGCCTTATTGATGATCTCTCCCCTGATGGAATCGCTAAGCCCATAGCCGGAGTATAGCAGCTCTACCGAGCGGGCAGCAGGATGCACCTGCCTGTTCTGAAGGTAGTTACCACCCAGCAGGGTCACCTCACCGATGAAGTTTTCCGCCCGCTGTGCATACTCTTCGTTCTTCACAAGGTTGACACCGAAGATGATGCTAGGCACCAATGTGAGGAGGATGACGGCAGAGATCACGCGGTTAACATGCTTCTTCCTGGCAGGATCGACAATAGAGCGGATGGGGAACTTGAGGAACTGACAGACGATCAACGCGGCGAAGGCGATGAAGACGGTGTTTATGGTGAAGAGGTAGAGTGCACCGAAGAAGAAGTCGAATTGAAGTGTTGCCAGACCGTAACCTGCTGTACAGATGGGAGGCATCAGGGCGGTTGCAATTGCCACACCTGGGATCACGTTGCCCTTCAAGCGGCTGCTCATCGCCACGATGCCGGCAAGGCCGCCGAAGAGGGCGATGATCACGTCGTAGATGGTGGGACTGGTGCGAGCCAGCAGCTCAGAATGGGCCTCATTAATGGGTGTGAGCAAAAAGTAGAGCGCAGAGGTGAGGAGACTAACCCCCACGGCAAAAGTGAAGTTCTTCAATGAACGTCGCAACAACTGGAAGTCGTATGTCGCCAGGCTGTAGCCCATGCCATTGATGGGACCCATCAGCGGTGAGATGAGCATGGCACCGATGATCACCGCGGTAGAGTTCATGTTGAGTCCCACCGATGCCACCACAATGGCAAACATCAGCACCCAGAGATTGGTTCCCTTGAATACTACTCCGCTCTCGATATTCTCATGAATGATGTCATATCCCTCCATCTCACTGCGCAGGTCAAACCACTGCAGCAGCTTCTCACTCCTCTTCTCCATGGCGTTTCATCTTTTCGCAAATCTACTAAAAAAAAGATTCCCCGCACA
>JAAZLV010000395.1 GCA_012799155.1 Bacteroidales bacterium
ATCAATACATTGGGTGAATATCCTAACGCAATGAGAGAGCTGGCAACTCAAGAGCAGGTAGCGCTGATCGACCTGAATGCAATGAGTAAGATTCTCTACGAAGCGTGGGGACCCGAACACTCGAAAAGGGCATTCGTACACTACACTGCAGGCACCTTTCCCAGGCAGACAGAAGCATTGGCAGACAACACCCATTTCAATGCTTATGGGGGCTATCAATTGGCAAGGTGTATCATCAAAGGGATTCTTGAAAACAACATTTCACTGAAGAATCACCTTCGTGAAGATATTCCACCCTTCAATCCGGCCCATCCCGATGATCCGGATTGCTTCTTCCTCTCTCCGACACCTTTTACTTCCCTCACAACACCGGAAGGAAACTAATATTTAAATATATAATACGAATCGTATGAAAAATTATATTGTACCAATCTCAATTCTGATGCTCTTCACCTGTACCATCTCGGCGCAACAACGAACAGATGAGGAAGCAATAAGAGCAGTTGCCGATAACATTCTGAAGCAACCCGTTACACAATTCGTGGGTGTGGATGATGGCACAGTTTATAATAGCACAAAGGAGATACCTGAAGGCAAAGATGTGAAGTTTAAAAGTCCACTCACCGAATGGCATTACTCGAATGGGGTGCTTGACATGGCGATGATCAAACTGGGAGAATATCTGAATGAAACAAAATATCTGGACTATGCCAAGAATCATGTTGCATTCGGATTCAACAACTACACCTACTTTAAGGAGAGATTCCGTAACGACCGGAATCACTGGCACTGGCCCTTCGGACAATTGTGGAATACGAAGGAGCTGGACGACTGCGGTGCCATGGGTGCTGCCGTAATCGAGGTATATCAACTGGAAAAGAGACAGGAGTACCTCGATTACATCCATACAGCCGCAAAGCATATCATGGAGGGGCAGGATCGCCTGGAGGACGGCACTTTGAGTCGTACCTTCCCGAGAGAGATGACCGTCTGGGCGGATGATGCCTATATGGCCACTTCTTTCCTTACACGAATGGGCAAATTTACCGGCGATCAGCGTTACTTCGATGAAGCAGCCAAACAACTTATCCAGATGGACAACTACCTGTGGGATGAGACAAAGGGACTTTATTATCACTGCTATTATTCCGATCTGGATCGAAACGGTGTCGCCTACTGGGGCAGAGCCAACGGCTGGATCACCATCTCGTTGGCTGATCTGATTGAAGCGATGCCGGCTGATCACCCCCAACGGGACGAGCTGATAGAGATACTGGAGAAGCAAATCGTAGGTGCATCACGCTGGCAGAACGCAAACGGCATGTGGAACCAACTGTTGGACAAGAGTGACTCTTACGACGAGTCATCGGTAACAACGATGTACATCTATGGTATCGCCAAGGCCATCAACAACGGCTGGATTGACCCCTCCTATGGTTCTATTGCCAGAGCTGGATGGAAAGCCCTAAAAGATAATGAGATCACAGCCGATGGGCGATTTACGAATGTCTGTGTGGGGACAGGTATCAGCAACGATCTTCCTTTTTATTTTAACCGACCGGTCGGTGACAACGAGAAACATGGATTGGGACTGATCATCAATACAGCAGTTGAAATGATGAA
>JAAZLV010000066.1 GCA_012799155.1 Bacteroidales bacterium
CAGTTGCCGGAAGCAACATTTCCCTGCAGGTGTACATGCGGCGGATAGAAGTCCACGGCAAATTCATAGTCACGGCCATTGATGGCGGTGGTCACCACCACGATGTACCATCCCGGATTGCCGACACCGATGTTGCCGCCGCTGTCACCCGCACCGGGATCAGCAGTGCCATTGGCGTTGACTGTTGCCTGTCCGTAGCCGAACTCGTTGCCATCCCATGCCTTGGCAAAATTGAACTTGATCTCTGCATTGCCACCGTCACCGGTCTGTCCCAGGTACTGCATCGCCCAGAATTTACCGGGAGAACCCCAGATGGGTATCATCTCAGTCGCACCATCCCAGCTCCAGTTGCCTGCCACATTGCCGATGATAAACATCTCTTCCGGCATCACCATCGGGTCGAGGGCAAAGTAACCCTTCACCTGAGGGAGGGTGATCACATTCGAAAACACTTCACCTGCATTCTTTGCGTTGAGCTTAGAGATCAGCCGCACATAAAGGGGATGGGGATCGGTGGGATAATCCTCTTCGAGGGTCACTCCATGCATCCCTACAAGTGCCAGTGCAAGGTCGGCTGCGTTGATGGCAAACTTGGCAGTGGTGTAGCTGCCGGGCAGCGTCACCGGATTTGCAAAGTCGGACGTCAGCGCTACCTGCACGCTGTAGATGGCGGCAGCGGTGAAGCCGTAATCGGGTTGAGAGGTTGTGAACTCAATCGATTCGGTATTCTTCAGGTCATAGATGGCAGAAGCATATTTCGGCGTGTTGAGCACAAAGCTCTCCGGTTGCTGAAGTACCACTTTCTCATCTTCCTGGCAGGACCAGAACAGTGTGATACCGGCCAGTATTGCTAATATATGAATGATATTTTTCATTGTCTGTGTGATATTTAATTGGCGTTACTAGATTCGTATCCGCTGTTTTGCACCAGGTTCTCGTTGGCTCCCAGGTCGTCAGCAGGAATAGGGTAGACATTGAAGTAATCGGCTACCGAACGTCCATCTGCCACATTTCCTTTCCAGGGCCAGAGATAAGAAGATCCGGTGAGTTTGCCATAACGAATCAGGTCGGTACGGCGCTGTCCTTCATAAAAGAACTCACGTCCCCTTTCATCCAGGATGTAATCGAGGGTCAATTCGCCAGCACTAAGGGTAGCAGAACTGCTGCCGTTGTAACCACGCTGGCGCAGGTTGTTCACCAGCTGCAACGCTGTGGCTGCATCACCACCGGTGCCGCCCCTGAGAACCGCCTCGGCATAGTTGAGGTAGATCTCACCCAGGCGGAAGAGCGGGAAGTCGGTATAGGCGATGTTGCTCGGGGGCAGTGTGCCGTCGCTGTTGCGGTTGGAGTACTTCACCACGGGGATGCCGTTGTTGGTGAAGAGCGAGGGGTCTATGATCTCCACATTCTCAGTGAAGTCGATGCGTATCATCGAGAAACGGCTGTCCATTTCGTGTTGGTACTCCCGTTCGAAGGTATGGAGGATCGCCTTGGTGGCACGGTTGCCCTGCCAGGCACCCACTGCATTTACTTCGGCCTGCAGGTCGGAGGGTTCCATGGCACTCAGCAGGAAGGTCATCCCACCCCATGTCTGTGTGTCAGCACCATCATAACGCACCGGGAAGATCATCTCGGGTGAGTTGTGGTTATCCGCCTTGAAGATGTTTGCGTAGACCGGGTCAAGTTGGAAATTCACAGCCATCACCTTTTTGCTGTTGGTGATGCTCTCAGTATATTTCTTCACACCGATATAGGTCTCGGCATTGAGGTAGAGACGGGAGAGGAGCGCCCAGTTGGCGGCTTTGTGTGCCCTGCCGTAATTGGTTGCATTGTAACCAACGAATGGATCCAGCATGTCGGCCTCACATTCGGTAAGCTCTTTTTCAATGTAGTCAAACAGATCGGCTGCCATGATCTGGGGAGGCAGTGTGCTGCCCACC
This sequence comes from Bacteroidales bacterium, assembly GCA_012799155.1. Lineage (GTDB taxonomy): Bacteria > Bacteroidota > Bacteroidia > Bacteroidales > Dysgonomonadaceae > Proteiniphilum. The sequence goes on from JAAZLV010000066.1 coordinate 1,941, forward strand.
GGGCTCTCTTCGTTCACGAAGGGAACGTTGCGGAACATGTCGAGCAGGTAGTAGTAGGCTAGTGCCCTGTGGAAGCGTGCTTCCGCACGGAATGCCTTGATCTTATCCTGATCTGCCTGGCTCACGCCACGGGAAGATAGCTTCTCTTCCGATGTCTCCCGGAGAAGGGCATTGGCAAGGTTGATCTGGTAGTAGAGACGATAGTAGAAGCCCTTGATGAACACGTTGCTGGAGGTCCAGGTGATGTAGTTAAGGTCGGGGATACCCACGTCGTTCCATGCACAATGTGCTTCGTCGGTGGGTAGCTGTTGAAGGTTCCAGAGTCCTCTGAGGAAGGATGCCTGGCTGCCGCCATCCACACCTGCCACATCGGGGTCGCCGTCGCCACCGCTGTTGCCGCTGACGGCAAGGCCGGCGTAGATCTTGGCCAGCAGTTCCTGGTAGGACCCCAATTCACTGCCGAAGACCACTTCCGATACCAGTTCCTCCTCATCCAGCGGAATGGTATTCAGATCATCGACACAGGAGGCCAGCCCCCCGGTCATCAGGATGATCGCGATGAATGTTAGTATTTTATATGTTACTGTCTTCATAATTGTCTGATGTTAAAAATTAAGATTGAGTCCCAGGATAAAGACGCGGGGGTGTGGATAGATGTTGTTGTCAATACCGTTGTTGGTGAATTCGGGGTCGAGACCGCTGTAATTGGTCACCACGAGCGGGTTCTGAACGGTGAAATGGATCCTTCCTGTCTGCTGTTGGTTTAGCAGGTGTGTGAAGTTATACCCCAGGGAGACATTGTCTACCTTCATGAACGAAGCATCCTGAATGTAGTAGCTGGATTGATAGTGCACTGCATCGAAGTTGGTGTAGGTGGCACTGTTAACCCTGTTCTTGAGCCATCCCGAGGGGTCGAAGGTGGTATTTTTCGACTCACGGTTCGACTGGATGTTGTTGTAGGCGTAGTTGCCGATGTTGCCACGTACTGAGAAGTTGAAGTCCCAGTTCTTGTAAGAGAGTTGTGAGGACAAGCCCATGTAGAGATCGGGAGATGCATTCTTCCAGGGGATCATATCCTGTTCGTTGATGGAGCCGTCTGCGTTTTGATCCACGAAGACACCCTCCAGCGGTTTGCCTGCTTCGTCGTATACCTGTTCGTACACATAGAAGGAGCCTGCCGGATAGTTCACGGCGTGAATGGCAATGTTATTCCCTGTACCGCCGTCGATGCCGCCAAAACGAACACCCACGTAGCTGGGGTCATCGTTGATGGTCAGCTTGGTGATCCTGTTCTGGTTGAGGGTTACGTTGTAGCTCAGGTTCCAGTTCCAGTCCTTGCTGACAATGGGACGACCGGTGATGGTGAACTCGATACCCTTGTTCTCCAGTTCACCCACGTTGGTGAGCAACTGGTTGCTGAAGTTGGTACCGGCAGCAATCCCGACAGTATTGAGCAGGTCGGTGGTCTTGCGGTAATAAACATCGAAGGCACCGGTGATGCGATTGTTCAGAAAGCCATAGTCGAGACCGGCGTTGTAGGTGGTGGTCTCTTCCCATTTCAGGTTCTCGTCGTAAGCCAGCGGGCGGATCAGCGAGATCATCTGGTCTCCGAAGAAGTAGTTGGCACCCGCCTGGCTGTAGCTGTAACGGCCCATCCAGGGATAGTCGCCGCTTCCCAGGTTCTGTTGTCCTGTCACACCGTATCCCAGTCGCAGTTTGAGGTCCGACATTGCATCGCTGTCAGCCATGAAGGGTTCGTTGATGATCTTCCATGCAAAGGCAGCAGAGGGGAAGAGACCCCACTTGTTGTCGGGACTGAAACGCGACGAGCCGTCGTTACGCAGTGTGAGGGTGAGCAGGTAGCGATCCAGCAGCGAGTAGTTTAGACGTCCGAAGAAGGAGATCACAAAACTCTCTGTGGCGTAATCATTCCCTTCCCTGTAGAACTCGTTGCCCGTTTCAGCAGCCATGGCAGCCGAGTAGGGGTAAAAGTTCTCTGTTTCATTGTAAAAGCGTTGCCATGAGTATCCACCCATCGCATCGAAGCGATGTGCACCTGCTTCCTTCACGTAGTTGAGGTAGAAGTCTAGCAGGGTGTTTAACTTGTACTGGCTGTAGTTGCTGTTTTCACCCCAACCGGATTTGTAGCTGCCCCAGGTGTAGCTCATGGGTGAATTGTCTTCCACCATCACATCTCCATTGCTGTCGGAGATGTCATAACCAACGTTCAGATTGGCTCTCAGTCCATCAAGGAAAGGCATGTTGTAGTCCACCTGCATGTTACCGATGCTACGCATCACCTTCGAGTTGTCTTGTCTCTGCATCAGGATGGCGAGTGGGTTTGCCAGTGCGATGTCGATGGGGGTACCATCTGCTTTAAGCGTCATATGGTAGCCATTGCCGTAAGGTGATCCGGTGGTGTCATACACCGGCATGGTGGGATCAAACTGGGTGGCCGAGTTGATGGCTCCCTGGTCGGCGAAACGGTTGGTGTTGTACATCCCGCGAGCGTTGAGCTGCACCCTCAGTTGTCCGTCGAGGAAGCTGGGGGAGAGGTTTATGCTACCGGTGTATCTTTCCAGGTTGGATGTTTTCAGGATACCGTTTTCGTTGGTGTAACCCAGTGAAATGCGGTAAGGCAGTTTCTCGCCCGCACTCCCGGAGAGGCTGATGTTGTGGTCAGTGCTGACAGCGGTACGGAAGATCTGATCCTGCCAGTTTGTTTCACTGTTGCCAAGGGCTGCAGCCTGTTGGCTGTCAGCGCCGAAGGAGTTGACCACGTAGTTGCGGAAGGTGGGTGCATCCATCACATCCACCGCGCCGGTGCGGGTGCTGACGGAGAAATTGCCGTTGTAAGCCATTTGCAACTTTCCCGATTTACCTTTCTTGGTGGTGATGATGATTACACCGTTGGAAGCACGCGACCCGTAGATGGCAGTTGCGGAAGCATCCTTTAATACGGTGAAGGTCTCGATGTCGTTCGAGTTGATGGTACTCAACGGGTTGGCCATACCGCTCACGCCGGTGGCGTTGTCCACCGGTACGCCGTCAATCACGATCAGCGGGTCGTTGCTGGCCGACATAGAGGAGCCGCCACGAATGCGGATGCTCGAGGAGGATCCAGGTGCACCACCGGCTGAGACCACGCTCAGACCGGCAACCTGTCCGGCCAGCAGATCTGAAGGCGAGGTGGCCAGACCGCGGTTCAGTTTGGTGGCATCGACAGCCACCACCGATCCGGTGGCATCATCCTTGCGTACAGTACCATAACCGATAACCACCAGTTCATCCAGCAGCTCGGTGTCTTCAACAAGCACAATCTGGATGGTTGTACGATTGTTGACTGCGACCTGTTGTGGTTGATAGCCGATATAGCTGATGTTCAGCACCGCATCGGCCGGTACCCGCAACTGGAAGTTGCCGTCGTAGTCGGTCACCGTACCTGTAGAGGTTCCCTCCACCAGGATGTTGACCCCGATGAGTGGTTCTCCGTTTACGTCCGTAACCGATCCACTAACATTTATCTGCGTACCGGTCTGGGCATTGGCTGATAAAATCATCAGCAATCCCGACAAGATTGTCATCAGGAATGCTTTCCTACTTTTTTTGAATTTTAGATACATGTTGTTAACGTTATAAGATTAACTGATTAATACTCTCATTATTCTCAATATATATAACAAAATTGACAGATGAATGGTTAATTTTTCATCCGTACATCTTCTGTTCTCTCCATACAAAGTTATCGGTTCTCAGGGGTTACGGTACCGAAACAGGCATAATTAACCTGTATTGACTATGCAATCGATTGCATTTTACAGGTATAAAAAAAATATTATCAATTAGTTACCTACTTCTGTAGTACGGTAAAAAATTGATAATATTTTCTGAATGTGTGTTAATGAAAGAGCAGTCAATATCTGCTTACTGCTTACTTTTTGATTGGATGTTCTGTTGGTTTTCCTCCTTTTTTCTCAATCTTTTTACTCGGGATAGCGATCTTCCTGTTTCTTTTGTTGGAAGTGATCATCCGTTTGAGGCGTAACA
>JAAZLV010000067.1 GCA_012799155.1 Bacteroidales bacterium
ATCCGGTAAGTTCGTGTTGGCACCTTGCTGGTTGTTCCCTGCACAAGCTGCCATTGTGGAGGTGGCGGCGATGGAGGCACCTGCAAGTGCGGCCTTCTTTATAAAATCACGGCGGTTGTTCTTTTCTGTATGCATCTCGGTCGATGTTATGATTGTTTCTGTTTGTTTGTTCTGTTTTTTAATAGATGGCCACCATGTTGGTGATGGCGCGTTGTTTGCCGTCACTGGGAAGGATGGTCTCCTTTCCGTTCACCAGCAGACAGGATGAGCCTCCGCCATCCAGATTGATTGCCTGGGTACACCCCGTCGCCAGCAGGATGTCAGCCACCTCCCTGAGCGTCATCCCGGGGGTATTCGGTGTTTTGTTGCGTCCCTCGCAGACAAAGAAGAGCAGGAAACCACCGGGGTGGTAGGCTATTGCCGACCGGGGGTGGCTGGCGGTTGGCCCCACACCACTGGATGCATCAAAGAGCTCATGTAGCCATTGGTTCTGGTACTTCCCATCTTTGATCAACAGGGGACCGGCACCGATGGCGTGGTTGGGTTCCCAGGCAGCCGCCCCCTCTGGAAACGAGGAGGAGGGAACAGGCAGGGGCATTTCACCCGCCACGTTGGGTGCCGGAGCAGGATAGCTGTAAAGAGACCGGTTTGATTCATAGACCCATCGTGCGGTGAAGGTACCGTCGTGCTCAGAACCAAAAGCCCCCTGCGTAGGATGATAAGGCGTTTGCACCCCGTTGTAGGAGCGATTGACCACCGGTTGGGCGTGTACAATGGTTACCCCATCCCTTATGATCAGTCCCAGGGAGTTACCGGACCAGAAATAGCCGCCATTCAGCAATGCCCTGGGCTGGCTCTGCTGACTGTAGAACTGTGCGGGTGTAGCAGAAGAACCGGTTTTCTCACCCAACACCTTGAAGCTCCCCTTGCCGGGTTTGATATCGGCAACAGCCACGTAGGCGTTCACCTGCTTTTCGGGCAGATCCTTGCGATACTTGAACAGCGCGAGGTAGTCCGGCATATCACCATAACCCTTCTGTTGCTCCCATTCTTCAGCCGAGAGCGGGAAGCTGCTGGATCGAATGATTGAAACAATGGAGTAGGAGACAATTTGATTGTTCTTCTCAACCTGGATCAGCTGCTTGCCGGTCAGATCGAACAGGGCTCGTGTGGATTGCGGTTGTACCATCCTGGCATCATTGGCCAGGATAAACTCCAGTTCCATGTTGTCGAGATCGTCGGCATGCTCGAAAAAGAGCTCAATCGTTCTCCTGAAATTGTCGATCTTCACCTCATCTACCGGGTGTGACAACACCTTTACCCCAGTGATGTAGTTCAAATCGCCGCTCTCCTCATTACCATGTGTGGCGCAGCTGAAGAGCAACAGCAGGAACAACAGCCATGTCTTGTTTTTACCGTGCATCATCTTTCCGATTGTTTCCTTAATCAAGCCATTTTGTTCATCTGATCACCGTGAGATGGTTTCCTGATAGACCCGGCCAAAAGGATCTGCAGCCGTGATGGTGATCTTAGAGTCAGGTTTGCGGGGTGTGGCGCGGAAGAGATGATCGGTCAACTCAGGACCTATCCAGCTGAACTCGAGCTTCTCCTTGTTGCTGTATGCTTTCTCCACTTCCGGATCGAGACCCTCGAAACGGGTCATCTCGCCCATCGGGACTCCATCTTCGAACCATTCGACACGCCAATTTTTGTCCCAGTTCCAGATGTTGGCCACCACATCGTTGCCATACCTGCCGGTGGTGTTGGGTGCATAGACCCGCATCTGGTGATCACGATCCTTTCCCACGCTCTTGAAATACCAAGTCACCTCCGATCCGTCGATCTCGTACACACCATACCCCACCGGGGTTCCATCGAGACAGTAATCGCCCTGCCACCAGGCACCCGATACCGCACCCGTGTTGTGTTCATATAGGTTATCTGAATGGATGATGTTGCGGTTGTAATGCATGTGTCCCGTGAAAAGGTGTACTTTGTATGGTTTCAGCATCCTGAAGAGGGAGGCGATGTTGGTGGTTTGTGCACTGATCTCGCGAGAGTTGTACTGGAATGGCTTTGCTGTTTCATCGAGGCGCCCCGGGATATGCATGGACAGAATCAGTGTGGATCCTGTCGGCACATGTGACAGATCCTGCTCTAGCCAGGTGAATGTTTTTTCATCGATGTAACCCATGTAGAAGTAATCTCTCCCTACATAAAAGACATTGTTCAGCACCACGTAATGCACCGCTCCCCTGTTGAAGGAGTAGTGGTCGGGTCCAAAATTCTGCTCGTATCGGGCGGTGGATGTCTCTGTGCTTCGTCCCCCGAACTGAAGGTCATGATTGCCCGGCATGCGGTAGTAGGGGATGCCGGCACGACTCAATTGCTCGATGTAAGGCGGGTAGAGTTCAGGTTTGTCGCCCACCAGATCGCCACACTCTATTCCCAGGATATCCCTGTCTGAATAAGCCATCTTTAACTGGTACATGTCGTCCACAACTGTTGCATAACGTTTGAAGTTTTCCTCCTTGTGGAATTGCGGATCGGCGGTGACAAGCAGCAGTTGTCGGTTGTCATCTACCGGGTTCTTGTTTAGGAAGAAATCATACGCGAGCCTTGTGGTGTCAATTGGAATATAAAAGCGTGGTACCATCTTCTCCTCTGCCGGCAGGTAACCTGCCGGGGTGGAGATGTAGATGAACCTGGCATTCTGGTGGGGAACCAGACTGAAGGTGCCGTCACTGTCAGTCAACACACACTGGTAGCCATCGGTGACCACCACGTTGGGCATTCCTCCCTCGCTGGAGTTCACTTTTCCGGTTACTGTTGCAGCTGCAACAGCACCCGGAAGGCAAAAGAGGAGCAGCAGCGCAGTGAGCAAGAAGCAGATGGCATACCCACGTGAAACAGATCCTGGTGACATTCGGTTGGTCATTGTTTTATTCGTTCATTGCGCCCCCTTCACGCATCCCTTTCTCCACATAATCCCACATGTCCTTTGTAATGATGTGGACGATGTCGAAAATCATCAGACCATCGGAAGTGGCCAGGTTCATCTTGATCGACTCGGTAAGCCCCTCCGGATTGTCGTAGAACTGATCGGCCAGTATGCCGCCGTAGAATTGGTTCCCGTCGAGGATTGTTTTCAGATTCTGGTTCGATCCCTCTACGCAATACCAGATGCTCTTCTGACCCCACATGTCGGTCTCATTTTTCACCTCCGGGTTCTTTTCCTGGTACTCATCAATGGTGATGGTGGTGTAGTAGTTACCCACCGTGAAGAGGTCGAGCAATTCGGCATATCCCTGTTCCTTATAGGTGGGTGATGCCCAGTCGTAGTCGGCCGAAGGATCGTAGTTCTTGCTGGCGAAATTGACACCCACCTCGAAGTAAGAGGGGTACCAGGCACCCGTATAAGTGCCGAACGAGATCTCTGGATTTGCCTCTTTGATCACGCCCCTGGCCTTGGCCATGAAGTTGTGGATCACCGAGGCGCGCCATTCGATCCACTGCAGGAAGTACTGTCCCCGTTCGGGATAGAAATTGCCCTGTTCATCCTTCTTCCAGCGATAGATGTCGTCAGGAAACAGATCCAGTTCCTTGCCAAGGTACTCCTCGAACTTCCGGCGTGAGAGCTCGGAGAAGTCGGCAGTGAAGCCGTCGTAGCGCACCCTGTCGAGGATAACGCCATCCAGTTCCGGGTATTTTGTAACCACCTCACGGAAGATGTTCAGGATATATTCCTGGAACTCCTCGTTGATGGGATTGACCATCGCCGAGTATTTCTGCTTCTCTTCGGTGATGGGGATCAGCTTCACCTCTTCATTGGGGGGGTAGACAATTGTTGCCCAATCGGCTTTTCCACCCTCGTAGATTGGACCTTCATCCATGTAATTGTGTCCTGCCACAAAGGTGTTGAGTGATGCCTGTACCTTCATTCCCAACTTGTGGGCCTTTTCAATGTAGTAGCCCAGGTAGTCGAACGTGTAGTTGATCTCTTTTCCATTCCATTCGGTAAGTAGTGGAGCATAGTCACTTTCATAAAGCAAATGACCCGAGATGGGGCGCACATCGACAACTATGTCGGTGAATCCCAGCTCCTTCACTTTTTCAAGATAATAGTCGATGGTGTCTTTGTTGTTGAACCGTTCGATATTGGCGGTGGCGTCGATCCACATCAGCTTGGGTGCTACTTCAGCCAATTCATTGTTGCTGCTCCCGGTGCAGGAATAGAGTCCTGTCGTGATCAGGAGTGATATAATCAGTTTTGTGATATTGCTCATTTTGTGTGGGTATAATGTGTTTATTTGTAATTCAGAAAACCCTCTTTCAGCATGGCGTAATGGGTTGTTACTTCCCGATGGCAATGTCGATGCCCTGTTTGGCATATTGCCACTGGTTGGCCATCTTGAGGTGGATCATATCGAACAGGAAGTAACCGTCGCACTCATCCATGCAGGCCTTCACCGATTCCACGATGGCCTGGTTCTCCTGCTGCTGGGTGGCCACATTGTTGCTATCCCAGTTGCCAACATCGGGCCCGCTGACAACGAGGGGACCATCCTTGATCTTATCCTTGGCCAACCGGGAGAAGCCCTGCATGGTCCATTCGGAGGTGCCGTAGACACTCAGGGGGGAGGCGTAGGCTCCGATAAGGATATGATCCAGCAGCTCGGCATAACCGTAATCCATGTACTTGGGTGTTGCCCACTTGTAGGTGAGGCTGGGGTTGTATCGATTGCTGGCCCAGTTGACACCCACCTCGTAGTAGGTGGAGTACCAGCCACCCACATAGACACCAAATAGGATGTCAGGATTGACAGACTTTACGGCATTCCTTGCTTTTCCCATGAAGTCGTGGATCACCTTCGCCCTGAACTCGAGCCACCTGGTGAAGTAGGGAGGATAGTTGGAGAGCGCCATCACCTGTTGCATGGTGGCTCCTACAGGGACAATGTCTTCCGGAAACTGCTCAACCTTCACATTCCCGAGGTAGCTCTCAAACGCGTTCCGGGTTATCTCCGAGAAGTCGGACTGCATCCCGTCGAAACGGCCCCTGTCCAGGATGATGCCGTCCAGGTCGTATTTTGCCAGGTCTACCAACAGCTCGCAGAGGTAGTCTTGTACCGCTACGTTGGCAGGGTTGAGGAACTTGGTCCCTCCACCCGCATCCATCGTGTTGGTGATGCCAATGGAGAGATTCTCCGAGGTGGCCCAATCTTTCTTGGAGGCATCGCGGTAGAGGATGCCCTGGCTGCCCAATCCGCTGCTGTGTCCGCCCACCATAGTGTTGAATCCGGCATGTACCTTCAGATCGAGCTTGCGTGCTTCTTCAATGAAGACTTGCAGATAATCCCATGTTGCGGTCCGTTCCACCTTCGAGTAGACGCCATTGACCCATGCGCCCAGCCATTGTACCTTTGCAGAACCCGGCACGGATGAGTTGTACAGAATGTCACCGGAAGTGGGTCGGATGTCAACCACCACATCGGTGAAGCCAGCATTTTTGGCCAGCGTCAGGTCGCGTGTGATGTTTTCCCTGTTGTTGGCGAAGTCAGGGAAGTTGGCCGCGGCATCGATCCAGATGTAACGTGGTTTGTCAATATTTTCTTTCGGTGGATCCGGGAACTCATATCCCGGATCAGGATTGTCGTCACCGCTGCAGGTGACCGACAGGAAGAGACAGCTGAGGAGCAGCACCGAGGTGAAAATCCTATTGTAATGAATTGATTTTTTTGTCATGTAATGAATAATTGGGGTTATATCCTCGTTTCCCGGTAAAACGCACCGGGGACACACTGCAAGTAATATGCAGGGTGATGAAAAGTTGTCCAGGTTTTTGTAGATAACTAAATCAAAGCCGGTACCAAAGGTAACACATATCTTCATTTAATCAGGTACAAAACCTGGACAACTGGTTCATGCATTTACTGCATAACAGGTCTTACATGTCGATACAGTCATATTGCACGCAGACCACACATCCGTTGGTAAACATGAAATAGAGGTACATGTAATATCCGTCGCTGGATACTTTCAGAATTGCATCGCCGGTACCGTTTGCATTGGTTCCGCCGTTGTCCTTGCCTCCATAGGTGCCGATGGGTGTTTCCCAGATCGGTTCGGTGAAGGTTGTGGTGGCGCTGGCGTCATGCAGGTAGACCTTGTCGTCGCTGCCCCAGGTAAAGGAGTTGATTGACATGTTCACCGCATAGGAATTGCCATTGAAGTGGGTGTAGTCGGCGGCATTCTGGATCCAGTTGCCACTGATCTCAGGTCCAAACGCCTTTACGCTGTTCGTTTTCCCATCCACCCATGCGAACTTCCTGGGCATGGCATAGTATGAGACGAAATAGTCGGCGGTGGGATCGGAAGGATCGGATGCTACCACATCGGCATTGTTCCACCATGCTCCGCCTAAGCCGTTGATCGCGACAATCTGCGGTGTTTGGGAGAGCAGTACACCATCCTTCACCTGCCAGCGGGCGAAGCTCATGGCATCTCCCATCAGTGCGGCGGTAATGATGGCATCGCCATCGAGGCTACCCTTGATGGAAAGCTTGCGTCCGAGTGAGGGGCTGCTGGTCCAGTCGATGTAAAGCTCCGGTGAGGCGTTGACACCCTTGAATCTCCATACCTTGTAGGTTCCTGCGTTGGGTGCCAGGTTGCTGATCAGGATGTTGTCGCCATCGTCCGCCGTGGCGAAGAAGTTGGTGAGCCCGCCTTGGATGGATCCCATGTTGGGCATCGTGCCCACCTTTGCTCCGGTCTTGCGATCCAGCAACATGCCCGGTTCATTCCGGGTGTTCACAACCACATAATCCTTCGTAACCGCCAGACTTGTGGTGTTGTGCAGGGTGGTGATACCCAGATCAGACTGCAGCTTTTTGGACCAGAGGATCTTGGCACTGCCGTTGCGCATCCCGCGATCAACCTTGTTGGGCACATCCTTGCGGACGGTGTAGACCACTTTGTTCACCCCGTTTTGAGCGGTCACCGTGAGGGTGACTTCCTGGTCGTAGTTGAGCGGCGTGGTTCTGGGGTCGGGGCTGATGGTGGCACCGTGTGAGATGCTCACCTCGGCCGGCACTTCACCGATCGGTTCAATCGAGATGAGTGAGATCGTTTTGTTCTCCTCATCGATGATGCCGGAGATGCCCACTGTATTCAGGCTGAAATCGGTGATCCGGGCTTCAGCACTCTTCCGTATCTCTGCTACCACCTTGTACTCTTTTTTGCTCTTGGTCTGGTCTGTCACGGTGATAAAGTTCTCTTGTGTCAGGTCCATGTAGAGTAACGAAGGAGAGACCGTCACGTTGTCATCCAGATTGGCATCTATCCTCACATTCTTCAGAGCATCCATTGTGAGCACATTCTGAGAGGTGCGGGGATAATTGTACGGGAATACCACGGTGATGATCCCGTTAACGTAATCAATTTCGCTTGAAAAGCTGTTTTCCGAGCTCTCATCGCCATAGAAGGAGGCACTCAGGCTGTTGATCCCGTAGCGCGCCACCGATGGTGTGAGGTCTTCTACCTGCTGACATCCACTCAGAAAGATCAGGAATGCAGTCAGTATTGCCAGGGTTGCTGTTATTTTCTTCATATGATTAAATCTGTTTATTTCCAACTGTCGTATTGTTCGATCAATGAGTTGTTTGCCAGCTCCGCATCAGGGATTGGCAGGATGTAGTTCTTCGCTGAGAACTTACGGTCCTGGTAATCCACATCAATGTACTCGTAGTTGTCACCGGTGATCTTGAAGCCATGGGCACGTGTGTTGTTGTACTCGATGTGTGCAAGCTTCCATCTTCTCATGTCCCAGAAGAGGTGACCTTCGTATGCCAGCTCCACCTTCCGTTCGTTTCTGTAGTCGTTGAACCACTCATTTCCGGATGTGTTTTTTGCAGGCAGTCCGACCCTGGCACGCACTTCGTTCAGTGCATCCCTCGCTTCACCCATCTTGTTGAGCCGGAAGGCGGCTTCTGCCAGATTGAGCAGTACCTCTGCGTAACGAATCTCCACCCATGCCTGGGTGCTCGGGATGCCTTTCACATCGATGAGTGACTCATCCATCAGCTTCTTGAGGTAATAGCCGGTGGTGGTGAGTCCATAACTGTAGGGTTGTTCCCTGTAAGCCATGAAGGTACCATTGGTGCCATTCACCGAGTTTTGCATCACCTTGCCTTTCCAGATGCTGCCAGGAAAGATGACGGTTGCTTTGAATCGGGGTTCCAGTTCTTCATAGGGAGGTCTTGTCGCGTTCACTGTATGGTAGGGTGTCCAGTCCATCTTGGTGCCATCAGCCTTCTCGTAACTCTCCACCATCTCCTGGGTGGGGGTACCCAACCCTCCGAACTCATAACCGTCGCTCAGGGGCACATAATCTTTGTCGAATGTGTGATTGGGCCCAATGACATCATACTTGAACTCCAGAATCGACTCCTCGTTGCTACCCTTCCAGGCTTTGGCATAGTCGTCCACCAGCTCGTATTTTTCTGATTTTACTACCTGATCAGCCGCATCATAAGCCGATTGCCAGCGCTCTGCAAACAGCATCGCACGCGATTTGAATGCAAGAGCCGCATATTTGGTCACTCTACCCTGATTCTTACCTGTCCATGATTCCGGCAGGTTTGCGATGGCATAGTCGAGGTCACTCTCAATCAGATCCCAGGTGGCCTGGTTGGAACTACGTGCCTTGTCTTTTTCCATCTCGGCGATGGAGGTGTAGAGGATGACACCGTCGTGTCTTCTGGCTAGCTGGAAGTAGATGAACGCACGGAAGAAGAGCACCTGTGCCTTCCAGCGGGTGTTTTGCTCTTCCGGGAACGTACCATATTGCTCCATGGAGTGAAGAAACTCGTTCATTCTGCGGATCTTGTTGTAGGCATCACTCCAAACACTGTAGAATCCACCGGAAGCGGTGGTGATCAGACTCGGATCGAATACATAGCTGTTGGCGTGTCCTGCCTTGTGACCAGGTGAGTAGGATCCATACTTGAACGTGTTGGTAAAGCTTTCGGACAGGTTGCCGCTAGCCTGTGCCGATCCGAACTGGCCATACTGATTCAGATAGGTATAAAAACCATTCAGATAGAGATCAACGCTCGACTCATCCTCCCAAATCACTTTGTCGGTCAGTTTGTCGGTAGGGGTCAGGTCCAGCCAATCTGAGCAACTGCTGAAGACGAACACAGCAGTTGTCAAGTAGAGTAGTGTCCTAAATATTTTTTTCATTTTATATCAAGTTAAAGTGATTATAATGAGAAGTTAATCCCGAACGAAAGTGTCTTCTGCTGTGGGTAATACCCGTTGTTCACACCAGGTTGCTCGGGGTCGATGTTGTACTTCGTCAGCTCGCTGAAGGTGAAGAGGTTAGACCCCTCCATAAAGAGCCTGATCTTGTCCACACCGGCTTTGCGGGTAAGGGCGGAAGGGATGGTATATCCCAGCTGGAATGATTTCACCCGTAGGTAGTTGCCATTCCTGTACCAGAAGGTGGAAGAGTAGGCATTGTTGGTGCTGACCGTAACCAGCGACAGACGGGGGAACTCTGCCTGCGGGTTCTCCGGTGTCCAGGAGTTTTCGGGCACAAACGAGGGTGTATTTCCACCATGATAGAACATCCCGGTGAAGACGGTATTGTCCATCACTCCGTTGGAGTATACACCTGTCAGTGCCACGGTACGTCCCAGACCCGATTGCAACAGGATGTCGAAGTCGAATCCTTTCCAGTCGGCGTAAAGATTGAGTGAGGTCTGGAACTTGGCATAGGGGCTTTTGCCTACATAACCAATGTCCTGGGCGTAGGTGATCTTGCCATCCCCGTTGCGGTCCTTGTATCGAATGTAACCGGGCAGTACCGGTGATCCTGGGATGGTGGGTGAATTGGCGATCTCATCCTCTGACTGGAAAAGTCCATCGGCAATGAAACCGAGCTGTGATCCCACCTCCTTGCCTGTCAGCTTGCGATAATCGGGCGTGTTCTCCGAGTCGCCTGCATAATAGAGCCACCTGCGGTTAGCAAGGGTGCCGATCCACTTCACACCATAACGGAAGTCGCCAATCTTGTTGTTGTGCGTGATGGTGAAGTCCAAGCCTCTGTAATCGATCTTGTTTACATTGTCAGAGCTGAAGAAGTAGCCACCCATGGAAGGAGGATAGGAGCCACCCACACTCGCCAGCAGGTCATATTGATACTTGTAGAAGAGATCTAGTTCCACACCCAGCAAGCCTCTCCATGCCATGAATTCCACACCGGCATTGTAGGTGATTGCTTTGGCCCATGAAAGATAGGGATTGCCGAGCGTACTGGAGTAAATCATGCTCTCTCTCTGGTTGGCAAGGATCAGTGCATTGGACTGGATTGTCATCAGATTGAGATACTGGAACGCGCTAACGGCTGAAGTCGCAGTTTTACCGATACCGCCTCTCAGTTTGAGGTTGTCGATCCAGTCGGCCTGGAACCACTCTTCGTTGTTCATGCGCCATCCTGCCGATACTGCCGGTAAATTAACCCACTGTGAGCCGGCCATTCCACTGAAGAGGTAGCTGCCGTCGCGGCGAATGGATGCTTCCAGCAGGTAACGGTTGTCATAGTCATAGTTGAGCCTTCCCACGAAACCGACCAGTCGAGACTGGCCACTGTTTCCGGAGATGGAAGGGATTCTCTCCTCACCGTTGCCGGTGGTGTTGGTAATCATGCTCAGTTCGTCCAGCTCTAGGAAGTTAAGTCCATAGCCTGTCGCTCCTAGTGTGTTGGAGAAGTTGTTGCGGGTCTCGGCAAGTCCGAAGAGGTTGATCTTGTGCTTGTCGAACTGACGGTTGTAGGTGAAACTCGACTGCGTCACCACGTTGGTGGAGCTATGCGCACTTTCGCTCAGGGAGGTGTTCCCGGAGTTGTTCAGGAAAGAGGTGTAGCTGATGACCTCGGTGGTTGTTGCCGGCAAGCCAGCCATCATCGTTTCGAAAGGTATCGTGAGCGATTTGTTGAACTGGAAGAAACGGTCGTAGGCTCCCATGAATTTCAGGCTCAACCCCTCCATCCAGGGTGCATCATAATTGAGCGAGAAGTTTGTCTGGATGGTGGTGTTCCTGGGACGGCTGTACCCTGACTGGTAGATCGCTGCCAGCGGACTCACGGGAGAGGAGGCGGTACGGGTAGAGGTGTAATACTCTTTCCCATCGTTTCCAACAATCGTCTTGGGGATATAGGGCAATGCACGAACCGCTTGCTGGGGTATGTTGTGCCAGTCTTCGGGGTTCGCCGAATAGTTGGGACGGTCATGCTCGTCGAGACGTCCTGCCACGTTCATGACAAGTGAGAGGTGATCGGTGAGTTTCGCATCAATGTTGGCCCTCAGGTTGTAACGGGTATAATTGAAGTTGTCCACATTTCCTTTTTGCTGAAAAGCACTGAGCGAGGAGAAGAACTTCACTTTATCGCTGCCGCCAGTGGCACTCACGTTGTGGTTCATGGTGCGTCCGACACCAAACACCTCGTCATACCAGTTGGTGTTGCCCCAACCATCGACGCCTGCTTTCATCTTCTCCACCTGCTCGGAGGTGAAGACGGGATCATCTCCATCCATCTCCCTGGCCATGTTGTACCAGTATGCGTATCCCGGTCCATCGAGCCACTTGATCTGGTTGGCGTTCTGACTGATGCCATAGTTCCCATTGTAGGAGATGCCCAGTTTTCCCTCTTCACCTCGTTTGGTGGTTACAATAACCACAGAGGTGGCATTCAACCCATACACAGAGGCGGAAGTGGCGTCCTTGAGAATGGAGATTGATTCAATCTCATTGGGGTCGATTTCATTAATGCTCCGGATCACACCGTCGACGATGTAGGTGGCACCCTCACCCCGCACAAGCAATGAGGCTCCATCCTGTCCCGGTTGACCCGATTGTTGCAGAGAAGTTATACCTGCAACACGTGCACCCAGCACATTGGTCACACCCACTACCGGAGCTCTGATCAATTCAGTATCAGAGAGTGTAGAGACAGCACCGGTTACGCTAGCCCTGCGTTGTGTGCCGTATCCTACCACGATCACTTCGTCCAGCAGCTCGGTATCTTGCTCCATGGTTACAGTGACAAAATTCCTGCCGTTGAGCGGAACTTCAAGTTCTGTGAAACCCACATAAGAAAATACCAATGTACTGTTGACTGAGGGAACAGATAGAGTGAAATTACCATCCATATCGGTAACGGTACCTTGTCGTGTGTCCTTAAGTATTACGTTAACGCCAATCAGGGTTTCCCCTGTCGCATCATTTACCTTCCCTCTGACATTCACCTGTGCATAGGTGATCAGCGTTGAGAGAAAGAAGAGTGAGAGAAACAGTGCCCGAAGGGTGCTGTGACTCCACTTTAAAGTACGGGTCTTGCTTTCCATTTGTTTTCGTTTTTGTTGTTACTGTTTTTTAAATGGTAAAATGTTCTCGATATCTTTCATACAGGAATTTCGCCTGAGGATAGGTTGAGTTTGGGCTCATAAAGTGTGAAAACTCAAACGTGATAGCATCCTCCATGCCGGCTAACCTTGCAGCTTCAAGTTTTAAGAGTAGTTTCTCCCATTTGATGGGCAGAAATCGAATGGGCATATCACGATCAAATGATTCGATATTAGTCCAACACCTCATTTGATGAGCATCTGCTAACTTTTTATTCACCTCGAGATAATCAGCTAATTCATGATAATTGACCTGCCCATCCTGAAAAGCAAGAATGTCAATTGCGCCTTCCACATTTGTCAGAATCTCATTCCACTCTTTTTCATGTTCCTGTATGGTGATTGCAGAGTCTCCACTCATTACCTGATCCGTTTTTACACCATGTATATAAGGTGAAACAAGTGTGGTCAGATTTCCTGATACCTTCTTTGCATGTTTGCCAACCTCGGCATATATTTTTGACATGTTTTTTGTACGTCGGCTAATCTCCTGCGAGAGGTACCATCCTTTAAAGGATGGGTGGTGCCCATATTTTTCCCAAACTTCGTCTATTAGCCTAAGATTCAGGTCAATCTCCTTCTGATATTTTCCTTCAATCCAATATCGACCGGAATCATACATGCCGAACATGAAATTCATGTTGTATTTGTCGGCAAGCGTGAGAAACATTTCTGTAAGATCGACGGGTGGGTAATATACATCTTCAGTTTTTAAGATAGTTTCAAATGGTGATGCGATCCACCATCCCAGACCCGATCGAATCATAACAACAGTGTTGATACCGATTGCTTTCATCGATTGAAAATCGAGATCCCACTCAAGTACTCCCCAATTCTGGTGCGGGATGTCCCAGCTAACCTCATCCAGGAAGGTAGCATGAATCGGCATCCCTTGATAAATAGATGGTGTTTCAAATGTTTTGTTCGAAAGGGAAGACTCCGTTATTAATTGTCCTGCACCTATTCCTGACTCATGGGTGTGACTATGTAGAGATTGAGTTGCAAGAATACCTGCAGAACCCAGCACCGCACTTTTTAAAAATTTTCTCCTGCCGCTCATTTTGTTAAACTTAATAGGTTCATTCAGACATTGATTTTGACACATGAGAATCCTGAAGAGTATCAATTTGATCTAATATGGTCCAACATTGATACAATCCCCGAGGCACATGGAAACAACCTTTCCATTTGCCCCCCTTCAGGTCCAGCAACACCTCTCCCTGACGGTTGAGGTAGCCCCACCATTCCGGGTGGGCGGGATCCTTGAAGTGAGTCCATGTGTAGTCATGGACCTTCTCAAACCATGAGAGACACTCCTGAGAACCTGTCAATTGATATCCTTTAAGCAAAGAGATCAATGCCTCTATATGAACCCACCACAGCTTCTGGTCCCATTCAAGTTGCTGGGGAGGATATCCTTTGCGATCCAGGAAATAAAAGATGCCACCATATTGTTTATCCCACCCATACTTCAGGGTTTTAAGCGTGGTCTCTACTGCCTGATCGATCAGTTTAGGACGGTCAAGCCGCACCCCCAGGTCCATGATAAACCACATTGCCTCGATGGCATGCCCCGGATTCATCAAACGGCCGTCGAATGTGTCCGAAAGGGAGCCATCTCTGTTAAGATTCTCAACGATTAATCCATCCAGTTCCGGATGCCTGAATACCTCCATTACTTCATGTATACATTCCTCCATGACCTGATGTAGGTAATCCTCATCCAGTAGATGCTCAATCTCAAGTGCCAGATTGCATAGAATCATGGGCAACGAGAAACTCTTGAGCGACCTTGTTCCACTGAATGTTTTGTTCCATTGCCCTTTTGGATTCTCTTTTTTTGCAAGGATGATGTCGAATGTCTTTTTAGCGATTTCAGCATATACGCTGCTGCCGGTAGCCAAGCTTAGCTGGCCAAAAGCCATAGTGGCAAATGTATAGGAGAAAATGTTATAGGGCTCAATTAAAGGCATCCCTTCCCGGGTTAGTGAGAAATACCAGTTGAATTCCCCATCATGGCCATGTTTTCTTAAAAATTCAGCACCCTGCAGTGCACATTCCAACCACTCCTGCCGTTTTTCGACTTTGTTGTAAAGCATCGCGAAAAGCCAAACCTCTCTGGCCTGAAGCCAGACAAACTTGTCGGTGTCAAATATCCTGCCCTGTCGATCGAGGCAGCTGAAGTAACCACCCATTTCCAGGTCTTGTGAGTGATTCAACCAGAAGGGAACCACATTGTCTAAAAGTTCGCCCTTGTATTGTTCGGCAAGATTGTTAAAATATTCCATCTGTTAATCCGATTCATTTCCTGAAAATTCAAATAATATGCTGAATACAGGAGTAATAATGCTATAATGGCCACAAAATAACAGATAATATTTTATATATGCAAATGTTATAATAAAAATATTTATTATTATGCTGTAATTTAACAATTCGCGCCTGGGATTATTTTGATTTTTTTTTGGAAATAGGTTAAAAAAACACATTGAACTTTTAGCGTATCTTTTGCAGGAAATCTTTTGCATATTCAATGGATTCTGGCCTACCTACATCGAGGATCATACCTGTTCTGAAATTGTAAGCGCTGATCTTGTATGTGACACTAAGGGAGAGATAGAAGTCAATGATGGAAAAACGACCCGGGAAAGAGTCCATCTCCCGGAATATTGAAGGGTGAAGTACCTGTATGCCGGAGAAAGCCAGTTGGCTGTATCCGGTTGGTTGAAACCCTGCGACAGGTGATTTCATTTCACCCGTTTTCTTGTTGATCCACCCCCGGAGATGGTTCTGTTCGTTAAACAGCAGATAACGGTTGGTTTCTCGTTCGCTGCAAACAAGTGTTGCCGCGACATTACTGTTCTGATGGTGGAGCATTACCTCCTTCAAGTCAATGTTTGAGAGGATATCGACGTTATGTACCATGAACGGACGGTTGTCATCGAAAAACCAAGCGGCCTTTTTGATGCCTCCTCCGGTATCGAGCAACTGCTCCCTCTCATCAGAGAATTCAATCCTGATGCCGAAACTATTGTTTGCTTCCACAAAATCGATGATTTGCTGTCCGAAGTGGTGTATGTTAATGATGATTTCATTGAAGCCCGCAGCAGAAAGTCTCTCAATGGTGTGTTGCAGTAATGGTTTTCCCTCTACTGGCACCAGTGCTTTCGGCATGTTGTCGGTCAATGGCTTTAGGCGGGTGCCAAGGCCGGCAGCGAAGATCATTGCTTTCACAGGATGAAATTTGATTTTGTTTGTGATTGAAATTGAACGAACCTGAATTGTACTTTCAGTTCTTCTTCCTGAATTCCTGTTCCAGATTCTGTTCACGATGCACCAATGATACTTTCACACCGTATTTTTTTGAGATATGCTCCGCCACATGTTGTGCTGCATAGACTGATCGATGTTGTCCGCCGGTACATCCGAATGAGATCATCAGACTGGTAAAGTTACGTTCCATATAACGCTTCACATGCCGGTCGATGAGGGGGTAGAGGGTTTCAAGGAAGGTGACGATCTCACCATCCTCTTCCAGAAAGCGGATCACCGGTTCATCGAGGCCGGTCACATTGTTATACCGTTCAAATTTACCCGGGTTGTTGATGGCACGGCAATCGAAGACATAACCCCCTCCATTGCCGGAACTATCATCCGGGATTCCTTTCTTATAAGCAAAACTGTAGATACGTACCTCCAGCTCTCGCTTACGGCTGTCGGCAAATTGTTTTAGTTCGCACATCTCACGGAGCATTTTGCAGAGGTAGGGGTATTCATCAAATCCCTTATCCAGCAATTCCCGAAGATTGTTCAGCGCAAAGGGGACGCTCTGGATGAAGTGAGGCTTCTTTTCAAAATACCCCCTGAAACCGTAGGCACCCAGCACCTGGAGTGTGCGGAAGAGTACGAAGTGACGCAGTTGTTCTCGGAAAGTGGTTTCCTCCACCGGTTGGTATTTTCGAAGTGAGGTGATATAGGTTTTGATGAGCTCTTCACGCAATCCAGCTGGCAAGTTGGCTTTTGCTTGCCATAGAAAGGAGGCCAGATCGTAATATACTGGTCCTTTTCTGCCACCCTGGAAATCGATGAAGTAGGGCTCATCTTCCACCAGCATCACGTTGCGTGACTGGAAATCGCGGTACATGAAGGTGTGGGTCTCATCTTGCAGCAGAATTTCTGCCATTTTATCGAAGTCGTTTTCCAGTTGGTCCTCTAGGAACTCCATGCCGGTAGTCTTCAGGAAGTTGTACTTGAAATAGTTGAGGTCCCACATTACCGAACGGTGGTTGAAGGCTGGTAGGGGGTAGCAGACGTTGAAGTCGAGATCACGTGCCCCCAGATACTGAATATCCGCAAGTAGAGCAATGGTCTTGTGCAGCAATTCCTTTTCACCATGACTGAACACCCCGGTACTACGACCAGCCTTGATCCGGTCAAACAAAAGCGAGTCTCCCAGATCCTCCTGAAGGTAACAACTTTCATCACCGGAGACAGCCAACACCAGTGGTACGTTCAGACCTTGTTTGCGAAAGTGGTGAGCGAGCACTATAAATGCATGGTTCTCCTCGCGCGACTCACCGTATACGCCGATAAGTGATGTCGCTCCAGCACTAATGCGGTAGTACTTGCGATTTGAACCGGAAGTAGGCAGCGCTTCAATTGTTTGATGTGGCTTACCTGTAAAAGAGTTGAATAGATCGGTAAGGGATTGCATTTATAGGGTGATTTGATGTTATGTGGATTGGTTGTAAGCTGAATGTTCATTTCCTGTTACTTGCCTCTTCCAACTCCTTTAACCAGAGATTTGCCATTGCGTCGCTCGGCATACGCCAGTCGCCCCGTGGCGAAAGGTTCACTGAGCCTACCTTGGGACCATCGGGCATGCAGGAGCGTTTGAATTGCTGTGAGAAGAACCGTTTGTAAAAGACTCTGAGCCATTTTGTAAGCTCCTCCTCGGTAAACCGTCCTTTAAAAGCTAACTGTGCCAGGAAGAGGATGCGTGCCGGGCCATCGCCAAAGCGCAGCATCCGGTGCAGAAAAAAGTCGTGGAGTTCATAGGGACCCACAAAATGTTCCGTTTTTTGTGCAATCTGGCCGTCGACAGTTGCCGGTAGTAGTTCAGGGCTGAAGGGAGTGTCAAGCACATCATGGAGGATGGTGCGGGCATTTGCCTCCATCCGGTTGTCGGCGATCCAGCGCACCAGAGTGGCTACAAGCGTCTTTGGTACGCTGGCGTTGACACCATACATTGACATCTGGTCACCGTTGTAAGTTGCCCAACCCAGTGCAAGTTCCGACAGGTTACCAGTACCCACTACCAATGCCCCAATTTTGTTGGCAACATCCATCAGTATCTGCGTACGTTCGCGTGCCTGACTGTTCTCATATGTGATACTGTGATCGTCGATGTTGTGATCGATATCTTTGAAATGTTGCTTTACAGCTTCTTCTATGGGGATCTCCCTGACAGTGATGCCGGAGGCGTGCATCAAGTCAATGGCGTTATGGTATGTCCTGTCGGTGGTTCCAAATCCCGGCATGGTGATACCCACGATATTTTCACGCGGCAACTGCAACCGGTCGAAGGTGGCGATGGTGACCAAGAGTGCCAGCGTAGAATCGAGGCCCCCGGAAATACCAATGGTTGCCTTTTCTATGCCGGTGTGGCGAAGTCGTTTTGCCAATCCCTCCGTCTGAATAGTGAACACTTCCGCGAGCGATTCGTCTTCATATTCTGTTGATGGGATGAAGGGATGTTCCGGCACCGGGTGAAGAAGGGTGTTGGTTGCAACTTCTGTAAGAGAGCAGCTGACAACAGTAGTGGGGTGATGTGTACTGTTTTTGTAGTTGCAGTTCTTCAGCCGGTCGTGTCGCAGCACATCCAGGTCAATATCAGCTGCAATCAGTTCACTCTCCAGCGAGAAGCGTTTCGATTCTGCCAGGAGGGTGCCGTTTTCAGCAATGAGGCAGGCGCCTGAGAAGACCATGTCGGTAGTCGACTCACCAGTGCCCGCAGAGGCGTAGATATAGGCTGCGTTGCATCGCCCCGACTGTTGCAATACCAGCGATTTGCGGTAGCGATGTTTGCCTACAAGTTCATTACTGGCTGACAGGTTGAACAACAGTTCAGCTCCCTCCATTGCTAGGCGGGATGAGGGGGGAATGGGCATCCAGAGATCCTCACAGATCTCCACCCCGAAGGTGGTGTAGGGAGTCTGGAAAATCATTCCGTGTGGTGAGACAGGTACCTTATACCCACCTATCTGTACCGAGCAGTCAACCAGGTCGGCTGCCGCTGCAAACCACCGTTTCTCATAGTACTCACGATCATTTGGGACATTGCTTTTGGGCACCACTCCCTGGATGCCGTCGGCAGAGATTACAGCGGCCATATTGTATAGGCTGCTACCAATGCGCATCGGTAATCCCACGATGGCGATAATGGAAGGCTTGTCGCGCATGAATTGTGCAAGTTGCTGAAGTGAAGAGAGTGCTTCTCTCTGTAACGTCTCCTGAAAGAAGAGATCACCACAGCTGTAGCCGGTGAGTGCCAGCTCCGGGAAACAGATAATTTGTATCTGTTCCTCCACGGCTTGACCAATGATTGTTTGGATCTCTGCCCTGTTATAATCGCAGTCGGCAACCCTTAATCGGGGTGAGGCAGCTGCCACGCGTATAAAACCCTGCCTGTTGATATACATATGCTATTTTTTTACAGCCTTTCAGGCAAAGATAGTGATAAAATGGCAAAAATATTGTGGTGGCCAACCATTAATCTGCTATGCCGTAACCTCCCCTGTCAGCCTGATGATTTCAGGGAGTACTTCAGATAGTTCGTGCATTGAGTCAAATACCAGAGAGGCGCCTGCCTGGTACAGAATATTGTCGGGAAGAGGACCTGTATTTACAGCGATGGTGAAGATGCCGGCACCCACTGCCGCCTCGATACCCAATGGTGCATTCTCGATCACGATAGCCTGGTGGGGTTGTAATTCTCCCCCTTTCTGCAATCCTTTCACGAAAGGCTCTGGGTCGGGTTTGCCATTCACCACATCGAACGCCGTGACCATGGTTTCAGGGGTGAAACAACCGGTGAAGTGGTGGTCGAGACGCTCCAGCAGGGAGGGTTGACCTGATCCGGTTACAAGCACCGGTGTCAGTTTCATTCTCTGTACATACTCCAACACTTCCTTTGAACCAGGCATAGTGTCCCCGCTGTTGTATTCCTGAAACAGTTCCGACTTACGGGCATAAATTCGTTTTTCCTCTTCTTCCGCTGCATCCCGTTTCAGGTTGCGTTGAAAAATAATGTCAATGGTTGCCTTTCCGATTCTTCCTTCATGGAGATAAAACTCATTTGGCTCATGTGTGAGTCCCAGCTCATCCATCGTCTGCTGCCAGGAGCGATCGTGTGCAGGCATTGAGTCGTAGAGCACGCCATCCATGTCGAATATCACCGCCTTCAGGTCGAACCGATGCAGCCGGTTCCGTTGCAAATAGTCAATCAGTATTTCTTTCATTCTCTTAAATAAAAAAACCGCACGACTGCTGTGAAGTAGTCAGGCGGTTTTTCTGCTTTATAAATTCATTATAGTCTTGCCTTGATGGCACGTGTGGCTTCCTCGTAGCCCGGTTTCTCGAGTAACGCGAACATGTTCTTCTTGTATGCCTCTACACCAGGTTGATCGAACGGGTTGATCCCCAGCATGTAGCCGCTGATGCCACAGGCTTTTTCGAAGAAGTAGATCAGCTGACCGATGTACTTTTCATTCAGCTCAGGCAGCTCGATCAGCAGGTTGGGTACATCACCATCCACGTGGGCGATGCGGGTGCCCAGTTCTGCCATCTTGTTCACCTCATCCACCCGTTTTCCTTCCAGGTAATTGAGTCCGTCCAGATCCCTGTCGTCGTGTGGGATTTCCACCTTCTTGTTGGGCTTACGGATGGAAAGTACCGTTTCGAAAATGGTGCGTTCCCCCTCCTGAATCCACTGTCCCATGGAGTGGAGGTCGGTGGTGAAGTCCACTGCTGCGGGGAAGATTCCCAGGTTCTCCTTGCCTTCGCTTTCTCCGAAGAGCTGTTTCCACCATTCCGCAAGAAAATGGAGTTTGGGATGGTAGTTCACCAAGATTTCAATCTTCTTGCCTCTTTTGTAAAGCTCATTGCGGATCGCTGCATAGATTGCAGGCAGGTTATAGTCAAAGGCTGTTGAGGCCGCAGCTGCTTTTTCAATTTCGAGGGCACCTTCCACCAGCTTGCGGATGTTGATACCTGCCACGGCAATTGGTAGCAGTCCCACAGGTGTGAGTACCGAATAGCGGCCGCCCACATTGTCGGGGATGATGAAGGTCTTATAGCCTTCCGTGCCTGCCAGGGTGCGCAGTGCACCGCGGGTAGCATCGGTCACTGCCACGATGCGTTGACGGGCTTCCTCCTTGCCCACCTTGCTCTCCAACTGATCTTTAAGCAGGCGAAAAGCGAGGGCCGGTTCAGTGGTTGTTCCCGATTTGGAGATGTTGATCAATCCGAACTGCTTGTTCTCGAGGTAACTCATCAGTTCATAGAGATAATCTTCGCTGATGTTGTTCCCTGCATATAGGATCACCGGATTTTTACGCTTTGAGGACTCTTGCAACCAGTCGAATGAATCACTGAGGGCGTCGATTACTGCACGGGCGCCAAGATAGCTGCCACCGATACCCACAACTACCACTGCCTCGCAACGGACGCGCAACTCGGTAGCCGCATCTTCTATCTCCCGCAGATCCTCATCTGTGATGGAAGAGGGGAGACCCACCCATCCCAGAAAATCATTCCCGGCGCGACTGCCATCGTGCAATGCCTGATTGCAGGCTACTGCCTTTGCTGCCTGTTTCAGAATCTCTTCCTCCGGAAGAAATTTCGACACATCCTTGATCTGTAGTTGAATATGATCCATTGTTTTAATTTTATTGGTTATTTGATTCTTGCAAGTATAAATGAGATCGTTATCTATTAGAAGAAATCAATCAGATTGCGGATTGCCTCCTGAGGTGGCAGCTTCTCGTAGAGAATCTGGTAGACCGTGCGTGCGATGGGCATATCCACCTTGAAGCGATTGTTTAATTCGTAGATACACTTGGCGCCGTAGTATCCCTCGGCAATCATCTCCATTTCAAGCTGTGCGCTCTTTACTGAGTAGCCCTTGCCGATCATGGCCCCTAGGGTACGGTTGCGGCTGAACTGCGAGTATCCGGTGACAAGCATGTCGCCCAGGTAATGCTGTTCTGCGATACAGCGCTCCATAGGTAGCACGCCGTTGAGAAAGCGGGACATTTCCTTAGCGCAATTGCTCATCAGTACTGCCTGAAAGTTATCACCGTATAGCAGTCCTTGGCAGATGCCGGCCGCAATGGCGTAAATATTTTTCAGTACTGCAGCGAGCTCTATTCCCACCACGTCGTCGGAGATGCGAGTCTTCAGGATCCGGGAGTTAATTGCTTCTGAGAGGAGGGCTGCCTTGTTCTGGTCTTTGCTGGCCACCGTGAGGAAGGAAAGGCGTTCGAGAGCTACCTCCTCAGCATGGCAAGGACCTGATAGTACACCGATGTTCTCGAAAGGTACCTTGTAGTTGGCAGCCAGGAACTCGCTCATCACCACGTTGTCGTTGGGAATGATTCCCTTGAGGGCGGAAACCACGAACTTGCCGCGGAAGGAGCTATTCCAAATGCGACGGAAGTATTGCTTCACATATGGTGAGGGGATGGCAACGATGATGGTGTCGGAGTCCTTTATCGCCTTCTCGATGTTGGAGTAGAAGGTGATCTGTGCCAGGTTGAATTTGACGTTGGTGAGGTATGAGGGGTTGTGCCCCAGCTTGTAGAATCCCTCGATCTGATCGTCGCGGCGAATGAACCAGTTCATGTGCTTCTGGTTCATCAGTACCATCTTGGCGAGTGCCGTTCCCCAGGTGCCGCCACCCAGGATACAGATTTTGCCGATTGAATCCATGTTCTATTGTTTCAGATTTCCAGGCCGTTAATTTGATGCGGCATGCTCTGTCCATGTTTTAACCTCCTCGGGGGTGGGATTGTTCAGTTCCAACTTGAACTTTTTGTTCATCCCACAGATCTCCTGGTGTAGCTTGTTGGGGTTGAGCTCCTTGAGGCTCTCCAGCTGCAGATAGCCAGCCTTCTGAAGCAGGGTTGCCCACTCTTCGGGGATGCCAGCTTCAGTGAAACGGGTGAGAGGATCTCTCTTCACTGTTTTCTCTGGACGCATCATCGGGAAGAGTAGCACCTCCTGGATGGAGGTCTGTCCTGTGAGCAGCATGGCGAGCCGGTCCATACCGATGCCCATGCCTGAGGTGGGGGGCATTCCATACTCCAGGGCACGGAGGAAATCCTGGTCGATGAACATCGCCTCGTCATCACCCTTTTCGGAGAGGCGTAGCTGCTCTTCAAACCGCTGACGCTGATCGATCGGGTCGTTCAACTCCGAGTAAGCGTTGGCCAGCTCCTTGCCGTTGACCATCAACTCGAATCGTTCGGTTAGCTCGGGATTGTCGCGATGCCGCTTGCAGAGAGGAGACATCTCGATGGGGTAGTCGATGATGAAGGTAGGTTGGATATAGTTGCCTTCAGCCTTTTCGCCGAAGATCTCATCGATCAACTTCCCTTTACCCATCGTTTCGTCCTCTTCCACGCCCAGTTCGCGGCATACAGCACGCAACTGCTTTTCATCCATCCCGCTGATGTCAATGCCGGTATGCTCCCTGATCGCATCTATCATTGTGATACGACGGTAAGGCGCCTTGAAGTCTATTTCATGATCTCCCACTTGCACCTTCGTGGTGCCCAACACCTGTAAGGCAACCTGTTCTAGCATCTGCTCGGTGAATTCCATCATCCACTTATAGTCCTTGTAAGCCACATAGATCTCCATCACCGTGAACTCAGGATTGTGGGTGCGGTCCATCCCTTCGTTGCGGAAGTTGCGTGAGAACTCGTAAACTCCTTCAAAGCCGGCCACGATCAGCCGTTTCAGGTAGAGCTCATTGGCAATTCGAAGGTAGAGGTCGATGTCAAGCGCATTCATGTGGGTGATGAAAGGGCGCGCGGCTGCACCACCTGGAATGTTCTGCAGCACGGGTGTATCTACTTCGAGATACCCCCTTTCGTTGAAGAAATTACGCATCGCATCGAATATGTGGGTGCGTTTCAGGAAGATGTCTCTTACTCCGTCATTCACTAGTAGATCAACATATCGTTGACGGTAGCGCATTTCGGGATCCGAAAATTTATCGAACGTGACCCCATCTTTCACTTTCACCACCGGCAGTGGTTTGAGTGACTTGGAGAGGATGGTCATCGTTTCTGCGTGTACAGAGATCTCACCGGTCTTGGTGCGGAAGACATAACCTGTAATACCGATGAAGTCTCCGATATCGGTGAGCCTCTTAAAAACGGTGTTGTAGAGTTCTTTATCCTCTCCGGTACAGATGTCGTCACGGGTAATGTAGACCTGTATACGCCCCTGAGCATCCATCAGCTCCACGAATGAGGCTTTGCCCATGATGCGGCGCCCCATGATACGACCGGCGATGCTTACCTGACGGCGTTCAGTCTCATCATTGAAAGCATCTTTTATCTCTGCAGACCAGGCATTCACCTCATAGAGTGCAGCGGGATAAGGTTCTATCCCCATGTTTCGCAACTCGTCAAGACTTTGGCGGCGAATGATTTCCTGTTCGCTTAGTTCTAAATTGTTCATACAAATTTGTTCAATAGTTTTGGTGGGTTCGCCTTCGACTGGGTAGAGGCATTCAGCGGGAAGCCCGTATATGCCATCGTGGGCAAAAGACCAATGTGGAAAACTGCAATCGCAACAGCGAAGCAAAAATCTCTGCAAAAGTACAAAATATTTCGCTAAGAAGCATCTTTTATTGTTGATTCCTCCCGTTCAATGGAACTTGTGAAAGATCTATAAAATAATTATGGAAAAATTTCCTCAATATTGGTAGAATGCTTACATTTGTCATATGTAACGTACAGGATATCTTGGGGAATATGGAAGACATGGCTATGCAATGAGCCTGTAATTGGGATACACGTTTTTACCTGATACTTTCATTGTTGATTAAATGTACTTTTATGAAAACACAAACCGATTTGTTGATCTCCGGTGATCAGCTCGATGAAATCATTGAAAGGCACAGAGTATTTACTGAAACTTTGTTTTACTCCTTCTTCAATTTACATACAATGTGGGATTGATCTCAATATCTCCTACACACCGCCTACCAACAGAGAGTCTGTTGAGGCGTCTGTAACGAAAAACAGTTTAAATGAAACAGATGAATGTACAACAACTTAACCAATTGATTCCAGGAACGATTCTTTTGGAAGGGCATGCTTCAACCCTCTACACAAAAGCGTTCGCCTCTGACCTTATGAGCGATGTGCTCCGTTTTCAGATGGAGCAGACAGTGCTGGTAACAGGTCTGTGTACCATACAGGTACTGCGGACAGCAGAGATGTCCAATATCACCTGCATTATCTTTGCTCGTGGTAAACGGGTCTCTCCTGACATGTTGGCACTTGCGGAGGAGCATCACATCACCCTGATCGAATCAGCGCTGACCCTCTTCGAAATATCGGGGCGACTCTATCAGGGTGGACTGGAACCAGTGTACCGATGAAATTCTGTTATGAGATAACGGGAGGTGACTTCA
This sequence comes from Bacteroidales bacterium, assembly GCA_012799155.1. Lineage (GTDB taxonomy): Bacteria > Bacteroidota > Bacteroidia > Bacteroidales > Dysgonomonadaceae > Proteiniphilum. The sequence goes on from JAAZLV010000067.1 coordinate 25,177, forward strand.
GTGCAGGTGGCAGTGCCAGCTCACAGGTGAAGAAGACGCTGAAGCAATTCAACATTGCACCGCAGGTGCTTAGAAGAATTGCAGTAGCCCTCTATGAGGCAGAGATGAATGTTGTGGCACACGCATGGAGGGGTAGTATGTGTGTGAATATCAATGTGGATCATCTCAGTGTGGTGGTTGAGGATGAAGGTCCCGGTATTGAAGATATCGATCGGGCGATGGAGGAGGGTTTCTCTACTGCCACTGAGGAGGTGCGGCAGATGGGATTTGGTGCCGGCATGGGGTTGCCTAACATCCGGAAAAACAGCGATGAGATGGAGCTTACCTCCACACCTGGCATCGGTACAAGGCTTACATTGACAATCAGATTTTAACCTTGTATTGAATCATGACAAGGATGTGACAAACGACGTGACAAACAATGAGAGAGAAAAACTATACGCACTCTATTCAGATTGACCGGGATAAGTGTATCGGTTGTTCCCACTGCATGCGTGTCTGCACCACTCAGGCGATACGTATCATTGAGGGTTGTGCCGTGATACAACCGGAGCGCTGTGTGGATTGTGGTGAATGCTACCGCGTCTGTCCCCAGCATGCCATCTACGCAATGGATGATGGACTTGCTTCTCTGCCTGCCGACAATTGCCGAATTGCGCTGGTTCCCTCCGTCTTTCTCGGCCAGTTTCCGTCGGATTACTCTGCCACCGAGGTGCTGGAGGCAGTGAAGAACTGTGGCTTTGATGAGGTTTGTGAAGTGGAGCAGGCGGTGGACTTCATGAAAGAGGCTTACCGGATTACTGCCGGCAACCATC
>JAAZLV010000010.1 GCA_012799155.1 Bacteroidales bacterium
ATCGCCCCATCCACTCTGTGGCAACGATCTGTTGGTTGTCACCCAGGTCGGGGATGGCATCCACAGGTACCGGGTCACGCGGCAACAGACTATACCAGTTAAAGGGAGCCGTGGAGATGCCCCATACGATGATCACGAGGAGTAATAACAGTGTGATCAGCCTATTGTGTAATAGGTAGTGAATAACTTTTTGAATCATGATGAAAAATTTTGATTTGTACGATTCCAATGAGGGATTGACCCTCAAATTGGGATTACAAGTATGACACAAGGGGCGGTTACCTCTCAGTAACCCGTACAAATCAAAGTCGGTAGATACAAATCAGGGTAAGCAGGCTGGTGGTGAGCCTGCCCAGACCGGCAGGTGGGTAAAATTGCTGGAAAGGTTGGGGTTCGTCGGGAAGAACCTGATGAAGGATCGACCGCATTACATCCCAGTGGGTAACGGTGACGGGTGTCTGGCTGCGGTGGTTCTGTTGATCAGCCTCAACACTGAAATCGTCCGTGGATAGTTCCAGCGACTGGAAATCACAGCAATCGGCATGATAGGTGACAATAGCAGGAATTGTTTCCGGTGTAGCCGTCTCCGGCATATCACAGCAGGACATAGGAGCACCTCCTTCAACCAGAGAGACAGAAAAGAGATCACCTTTGCAAAGATGTAGCGAGAGCACCGGCTGAATACCGGTCAGCAGCATGATCATTGTCAGCAGTATGGCAACTCCTTTTTTCATCCAATTTTTTCCATTTTTTCCCTTTGGGAATGCAAATATAACAAACTCAAAACAAATACTTCCCATAATTGTTTCAAAAAACGGCTTCAAAAAATCATAAGGGTAGGCAATTCATTGTATCTCGAATGAAACATAACACTTCAATCCGCAGGAAAAATGAAATATAAAAAGCAGAATGCAGCCAATATATGGGATGAACGGTATGCCGGTAGTGAATATATCTATGGCGTGGAACCCAATCTCTATTTGAAGGAACAACTGGCAATCCTTCCCACAGGTCGGATCCTGTTCGCAGGGGAAGGTGAAGGGCGCAATGCGGTCTACGCTGCCAAGCAGGGATGGGAGGTCTCGGCGTTCGATATCAGCAGGGAAGGAAAGAACAAAGCGTTGCAGCTTGCGCATCAGCAGGGAGTGCAGATCGATTACAAGGTGGGAGAATTGCACGAAATGGATTATGAAAAGGAACTATTCGATGTCATCGCATTGATATTTACGCATTTTCCCGAAGAGGAGAGAATCGCCATTCACAGGAGGCTCAGTGATCATTTACGGCCGGGAGGGATCATAATCCTGTAGGCATTCAGTAAGAATCACCGGCAACACCAGGCATCAAACCCATACGCGGGTGGTCCCAAAGAGCATTCAATGCTCTTGACGGTGGAGGATGTAAAGGGTGATTTCGCTCACTTCGAGATAGTTGAGTTGAGAGAGAGGGAGCTCAATCTTTCGGAAGGTACCTACCACAACGGGAAGAGTGCTGTGATTCGTTTCATCGGCAGGAAAAAGGGAGAGGCTGTTGTTTAAGAGCCACACTTCCAACATCACCTGCTCACCTTATTCACTCACGAAGAGCCGCTTACTGGAAAAAAGAGGATCACAGGTGAAATTCACTTTCAATTTTCGGAGTCCCGCTTCATCTCCTGGAGTAGGAATATGGGATGAATGCATCTCACAGTTGTTCAAATCGGTCAACTTATGCAGAGCCATCTGCGCAGCAGGGTTGGATATGGCACTGATGGAGAGGGCAATCAATGTCTCCTCCACATCGAGGCTGACGTTTTTTCCGTTTAATATATTTTGCTTCAGGTGCGTGACCGAGTCAATGATGTTCTCCGGAAGAAGGATCATGCTGTCGGGCAAGCCGGCCAGATGTTTGGTCGCATTGAGGATCATGCTGGATGATGCATGTAACAACGAAGAGTTCTTGCCCGTGACAATGGTGCCGTTGTGCAGTTGAATGGCAGCACCACAGTAGATGCCGCCATATCCCATGCCATGATGCTCGGCATCTCTAGCTGCCTGGCGGGCCGGTTCCACTACCAGTCGGTCTTCATCTTTCGCCCCCACTTTGTCCATGATCTCGGTGTTGCGGTTCACCGTATCTTTTCCTGCTCTTCCCATGGCATACTCCACGAAACTTCTCAGGTGACGGCGAATGATCTCCTGATAGGCTGCATCCTGACATACCTTGTCGTTGATGATCCCAGAACTGATGCGGTTCACACCCATATCGGTGGGAGACAAATAGACGGAAGTTGATCCTGTAATTTTTTCCAGCATCTTCCTAAGCAGGTCAAAAGCCTCAATGTCACGGTTATAGTTCACTGCTTTCACACCATAGGCTTTGAGGTGATGCGTATCGATCATGTTCACATCTCTCAGGTCGGCCGTTGCTGCTTCGTAGGCTATGTTCACCATATGATCGGCCGGCAGATCCCAGACAGGAAAGGTTTCAAACTTGGCGTATCCGGCCTTCAGTCCCTTTTTGATGTCGTGGTACAGATTGCCCAGTGCGGTAGCCAGTTTGCCGCTTCCCGGACCGGGTCCGGTCAATACGACAATCGGCTTGGTGGTTTCAATGTATTCGTTGGCACCATACCCCTCATCGCTGACAATCAGGTCCACATTCTTAGGATATCCTTTGGTGGGATGGTGCAGATAGACCTTGATTCCTTTCAGTTCAAGCTTGTTCTTGAACACGGTAGCGGCAGGCTGACCTTCAAAACGGGTGATCACCACTGCTGCCACATGAATCCCATACCATTTCAGGTCATCGATGCTTTTGAGAACATCCACATCATAGGTGATCCCAAAATCGGCCCTGATCTTATTTCTTTCGATATCTCCGGCAAAAACGCACATGATGACATCCACCTGATCCTTCAGATTTTGAAGCAGTCGGATTTTCACATTAGGGGCAAAGCCTGGCAGTACGCGCGACGCATGGTAATCGTACAGGATTTTACCTCCAAATTCAAGGTATAGTTTATCGCTAAACTGATTGACTCTTTCCAGGATGGCTTTGCTCTGTTCCTGCAGGTATTTTTCGTTGTCAAAACCTATACGACTTGTTTGTTCCATTTTCCCGAATCTTCCTTTCTACAATTCGGATTCAAAATTACCAAATTTGCGGGGTGATTGAAAGCAATTCGTTGGCTTTTTCGAAATAATCTTTCCACATCACCCCCATGCAAATGGGCAGGTCTCACTTCTGTCCGATGCCATAATAGGTAAAACCAAGGGAAGTCAGCTCCTCACCATTGTAGATGTTGCGTCCGTCAATCACCACATGGCGCCGCATGATCTTCTTCAGTACCCCCCAGTTGGGCAGACGAAACTCCTTCCACTCGGTGGGCAGGATCAACGCATCGGCATCGAGTGCTGCATCGTAGATATCATTGGCATAATAGACGTCATCACCCAACACCTTTCGGGTTTCATTGATCGCCGCAGGATCATAGGTACGAACATTTACCCCGGCGTCGAGCAGACTGCGGATCAGAGTGAGCGAGGGAGCATCGCGCACATCATCGGTCTCAGGCTTGAAGGAGAGTCCCCAGACGGCAACCGTCAGTCCCTTTAGCTCTCCACTGAAATGGTTTGTCAACTTCTTAAAGAGGATATTCTTCTGCAGATTGTTAACCTCCTCCACCGCCTTGAGCAGCTTCATCTCATAGCCAACACCTTCAGCCACGCTGATCAGCGCACGGATGTCCTTGGGGAAACAACTGCCGCCGTAGCCGCAGCCGGGGTAAAGGAAACTGCGTCCGATGCGGGAGTCGCTGCCCATACCCCGTCGCACCATGTTCACGTCGGCCCCCACCAGCTCGCAGAGGTTGGCAACATCGTTCATAAAACTGATGCGGGTGGCCAGCATCGCATTTGAGGCATATTTGGTCATCTCCGAGGAGAGGATATCCATGAAAATCACCCGGAAGTTATTCAACAGGAAGGGACGATAGAGCTTCGTCATCAGCTCCTTGGCCTGTTCACTCTCAACGCCCACCACCACTCGGTCGGGACTCATAAAGTCATTGATGGCGGCACCTTCCTTCAGGAACTCGGGATTGGATGCCACATCGAAGTTAAGCTCATGCAGGCCTCTCTCATCGAGTCGCCGCCGCACAAGATCGCGGACGCGGTGTGAGGTGCCTACCGGCACGGTGCTCTTGGTGACGATCAGCAGGGGTTGGGTAATGTGGTCGGCAATGGTCTCGGCCACTTTCATCACATAGGAGAGATCGGCATTTCCTTTCTCGTCGGAAGGTGTGCCCACAGCGATAAATACAATCGACATCTGGTTGAGTATCGATGGCAGGTCGGTGGTAAAGTGAAGCCGGCCTGCATCGCTGTTGCGTGCTACTATCCTGGTGAGTCCTGGTTCGTAGATTGGAATCACTCCCTGATTCAGCCCTTCGATTTTTTTCCGGTCAATATCAACACAGGTCACATCCACCCCCATCTCGGCAAAGCAGGCACCTGAGACCAGTCCCACGTACCCAGTTCCAACAACAGCAATTTTCATGTTATGTTTCTCTTTTCTTTGTATGGTTATCAAGCTATGAGCATATTGCTTACAGCTTATTGCTTAATCTTATAACTTAAAGAAGGCCACTCACAGCGGACAGTTGTTTTTTCAGATTGTTCACCGGGTAGAGCACTGTGAGGATTCCGATCAGGCTTACCACCACGAAGACCACCAACAGATCGACAAATTTCACGATCACAGGGTAGGCATCGATGATGTAAGCACCCGGCACATTGCTCAGTCGCAACAAGCCAAAGTGCTGCTGGAGGAGGCAGAGCACCAGCCCCGCCACCATTCCGCTGATGATGCCGATAAAGGTGATGAGCCAGCCTTCGTAGAGGAAGATACGGGCTACGAGGCGATTGGAAGCCCCCATATGCTGCAGGCTGCGGATGTCGGCTCGCTTTTCCACAATCAGCATGGAGAGAGATCCCACGACATTGAAGACGGCTATCAGCAGAATAAAAACCAGAATCAGGAAGGTGACCCATTTCTCGATCTGAAGCATGCGAAACGATTCTCGTTGTTGCTCATAGCGATCCTCCACTAGAAAATCATCACCCAGCAATCGCTCAATCTCCTTTTTTGTTCTCTTCACTGACGCATCGGCAGTAAGCATGATATCGAGTGAGGTGACCTCATCCACATAATTGAAGAGCTCACGGGCCAGTGCAATCGGGATGATGGCCATCTGCTCATCTACTTCAGGTTGGTTAAGGGTGAAAACACCCCCTATTTGTGCGTATCCTGTTGTAAAAGCGGCGGAAGGATTGGCTAGATTGACACGTACATCGCGTCGTGGTGCGTAGATCTCCACCGGACTGATGAAACCGGGACGGGCACCAAGCGTGGCTGCCAGACCAGCACCCAACGTGGTGTAGTTCACCACATCTTCCTGCAGTCGAAAAGAACCATCAACCATCAGTCGCTCCATGTCAGTCATCAGACGGAACTCCTCCGGCACACCTTTCACCAGTACCGGCACCTGTTGATCCTCAAACTTGAAAAGGGCATTTTCTTCAAGCGACTCAGATACAGTCAGTATTGAGGAAAGTTGCAATACCTGATCGAAGGCCTGAGTGTTGTAGCTGAACACTTTTCCTTCACGTACAGTGATCTTGAGATGGGGATCGAAAGCGCTAAACAAACCCTCCACTATGCCTCCAAAGCCATTGAAGACAGAGAGCACCGTCACCATGGCCATGGTGGCAATGGCAATGCCGCAAACAGAGATGGCGGAGATCACATTGATGGCATTGTGTGATTTCCGGGCAAAAAGATAACGGCGCGCTATGAATAGGGATAGATTCAATCTGCCAGGTTAATCGTTTTTAAGCAATCTGTCAATGTTCTCGATATAGTCGAGCGAGTCGTCTAGGTGGAATGTGAGTTCGGGGATCACCCGCAGCTGCTTACCTACCCGCTTTCCCAAGTCGTACCGCAATGACTTGACGTTATCGTTGATGTTGGTGATCAGTATCTCCGATTTTTCTGAGGGGAAGATGCTGAGGTAAGCATGTGCAATACCCAAGTCAGGAGATACCCTCACGTTGGTTACCGAGATGAAGACACCCTGCATCTTCTTGGTCTCCAGCAGGAAGATCTCACTCAGCTCTTTCTGTATCAACCGGTTTATTTTCTGTTGTCTGTTCGATTCCATGATGATTTATTTTTTCCTGATCAGCGTCAATCCGTCGCGGAGGGGTAGGATCACCTTCTCTACGCGGCTGTCGGCTGCCAGTCGTTTGTTAAACTCCTGTATCCCGAGAGTCTGCCTGTCTGCAGACACTGCTGTTTCAATTATCTTGCCATGCCAGAGGGTATTGTCAGCAAGAAGGAACCCTCCCCTTTTCACCTTCGGAAGTGTTGCTTCATAGACCTGCCAATAGTTTCGCTTGTCACCATCGATGAAAGCCAGATCGAAGGAATCATCTTCAAACTGCGGCAACAAATCTTCCGCATCTCCAATATGGAGTGTAATGCACTCCCCATGTTTCGAGAGTTTGAAATTGCTACGGATCATTTCCTCCAGCTCATCATCGATCTCGATGGTATGCAACCTGGCACCCTCTTCCAGACCCTCGGCAATGCAGAGTGCCGAATAGCCGGTATAGGTACCAATTTCGAGCACCCGGGAGGGACGTATCATCCGAACCAGCATTTTCAATACCCTACCCTGTAGATGTCCCGACACCATATGACCATGCAGCAGTCTCAGATGCGTTTCACGGTGAATCTTACGCAACTGTTCCGGCTCCTCATCGATATGATGAAGGATATAGGCTTCCATGGGATCGGTATTGATCATATACCTGTACGGAACTACTTATGGATTATTCGGTATAATCGGGCAGGTTGTACTTCTCCTTCGCTTCCAGGATGCGCCATGCTTCGATAATCTCCAGGTAGGTTGTACCACCCACTTCACCGAAGCTGCCGCCCAGGTAGGCCACACGATCTTTACGTTCAATCAGTCCCCTTTCCAACAGTCGCTTGATGGCATCCACAAAGTAGGCTCTACGGCTCTCCTTGGTGTTCCCATCACCCTTGCCCTGTTGAAACTCTGCCCATACACCATAGGAGAGGGCTAGCTCACGGGCAAGCCTCTCGGTAGTTGTGATGGCATACACGGTGCTTTTACCACGGAAAGCAGCCAGCACGCGTGCCGTACGTCCAGTGTGACTGTCGGTCACGATTGCCTTCACGTTCATCCGCAAAGTGGCTTTTACCGCCTGTTTGGCTAGGAACTCAGTCACCTCACGGTCATCATATTGAACGTATGGCACCCTGATGTCGTTCTCAGCCAGCTTGGTTTTCTCAGCTTCATAAGCTGTTTTGGCCATGGTGCGAACCGCCTCAACTGGATATTTACCATAGGCTGTCTCACCACTGAGCATCACCGCATCGGTACGGTAATAGATGGCATTGGCAATATCTGTGATCTCTGCTCGTGTGGGACGAGGATTGAGAATCATGGAGTGGAGCATCTGTGTGGCTACAATCACCGGTTTTTTGTGTTGAACCGCCTGTTTGATCAGTACCCGCTGAATGCCGGGGATCTTCTCCTGCGGAACCTCGATTCCCAGGTCGCCACGGGCAACCATAATGCCGAAAGCCACCTCCAGAATCTCATCGGCATTGTCAACGCCCTCCTGGTTTTCTATCTTGGCGATGATCTTGATCGGACTCTTCAACTCATCGAGGATCTCTTGTACTGCAAGTACGTCAGCTTTACTGCGTACGAATGAGTGGGCAATGAAATCAACATCATGTTTGGCTGCCAATGCAATAAACTCACGATCGCGTTCTGTGATGGCCGGCAGACTGATTCGCACACCAGGAATGTTGACACTCTTACGACTCCCTACGGTGCCGTCGTTCTGGGCACTACACAGCAGGTATCCGGGAGTGACGGCGATTACCTTCAGATCAATCTCACCATCATCTATAAGGATATCATCACCCACCTTCATCTCTTCAGTGATGTTGGGATAGGAGATGTAGATGGTTTCCCGTGTAGAGATGCCGGCAGGATTGCCAACAATCTTCACCTGGTCGCCCGTCTTCAGATCGATAGGGTTATCTGCAACGGTAGTCCGTATCTCAGGACCCTTGGTATCTACAAGAATAGCAATTCGGTCAGATACCTCACGGGTGTTGTTGATAATTTTTAAAAAACCCTCTTCATCGAGGTGTGCAGAGTTGAGGCGCACCACATTCATCCCCGCTTCAAACAGTTCACGGAGAAATGGCACATCGCATCGCTTGTCGGAAATGGTAGCGATGATCTTTGTTTGTTTAAGCATATATTTCTTTTGGATTGTTCAGTCTATGTAACGTTTGGATTTACTTTTTGTTTGCCGCGAGCAGCGCTTCAAGTGCCAAGCGGTAAGAGTCCAGGCCAAAGCCTGCAATTACACCAAGACAAACAGCTGACAGCAGTGAGTGATGGCGAAATTCTTCCCGGGCATGTACGTTGGAGATATGCACTTCCACAACCGGTGCAGGCACGGCTTTGATCGCATCACGTATGGCCACCGAGGTGTGAGTGTAGCCCCCGGCATTGAGGATGATGCCATCGCTACCATAACCTGCCTCCTGGATTTTGTTGATCAACTCACCTTCCACATTAGACTGGAAAACAGTGAGGGCAGCAGCTGGATAAGCAGTCTGCAAACTGTCCAGATAGTGATCAAAAGATTGGTTACCATAGGTCTCCGGTTCACGGAGACCCAGCAGGTTCAGGTTGGGACCGTTGATGATTTGAATCTTCATAAAAGTGATTTTGATTTTATGGACATTCGATATCGGAGCCGGGTATTTACATCCTAAAACAGAGATATCATATTCCTATTTAACACTGCAAAGATACAACTATTTCCGGTGATTGAATCATTTCTGTCTTTCTGTAATTCATCTTCAAAACCATTACATTGATTCAAAAAAAACCGGTGGTGTCACATCAATGCAACACCACCGGAATCAAAGTGTATGATCGTTATTATCAGTTTTATTCCTCAACAACCTCTACCGTTTCTCCAGCTGGCTCACCATAATGTGCCGCAGCCATCCGCTGATAGGAGCGGTAACGCCATTGCGCGTTCTCACGAGCTGCATCGAACAGCTCGTCGGCTTGACGGGGGAAGGACTTGATCAGCTGCGTATAACGCACCTCTCCCAGCAGGAAGTCGCGGAACTTACTCCAGTCGGGTTCCTTGCTGTCGAGTTGGAACGGGTTCTTCCCTTCATCCTCCAGACGCGGATCATAGCGCCAGAGGTGCCAGTAACCGCATTCTACCGCAGCTTTCTCTTCCGACTGTGCAGTACCCATACCCCTTTTCAGACCATGGCTGATACAGGGCGAATAGGCGATGATGATGGAGGGTCCGTGATAGGATTCCGCCTCTTTCAAAGCCTTGAGGTAATGCGATTGGTTTGCACCCATTGCTACTTGTGCAACATAAACATAACCATAGGTAGCAGCAATCATGCCGAGATCCTTCTTGCGGATTCGCTTTCCTGCTGCCGCAAACTTGGCTACCGCAGCCATGGGAGTCGACTTGGAAGACTGACCTCCGGTGTTGGAGTAGACCTCGGTGTCGAGCACCAGGATGTTGATATCCTGACCGCCGGCCAACACATGGTCGAGACCGCCGAAACCGATGTCATAAGCCCATCCGTCACCACCAAAGACCCATATCGATTTCTTGGTGAGATACTTTTCCATTGAGAGTATCTCCTGCGCCACGGGATGATTGATTCCAGTCAGGGCAGTCACCAACTGAGCAGAAGCCTCTTTCGATCCCTCTGCATCTTCTTTCTTCTCCAGCCATTGGGTAAAGATATCTTTCTGTTCTGCAGAGAAGTCATCAGACGCAAGACCTTTCTTCATCAGTTCACTCAGGTGGTTGCGCATGCTGTTGTGTGCGATTACGAAACCAAAACCGAATTCGGCATTGTCCTCAAAGAGCGAGTTGGCCCATGAGGGCCCCTTGCCCTGCTCATTGGTGGTGTAGGGAGTGGCCGGTGCAGAAGCTCCATAGATGGAGGAGCATCCGGTTGCGTTGGCAATCATCATCCTGTCGCCATAGAGCTGTGTGATCAGCTTGATATAGGGAGTTTCACCACAACCGGAGCAGGCTCCGGAGAACTCAAAGAGAGGAGTGGCGAACTGTGTATTCTTCACATTCAGGCCCACATCTAGCAGATGCGCCTTGCTGGAGACATTCTTCACCATATAATCCCAATTCTGCTGGTTGTCGTACTGTGTACCGATCGACACCATCTCTAGTGCCTTCTCGCCCTTCTTACCGGGACATACATCAACACAGTTGCCACAACCGAGACAGTCAAGTACGTCGACCTGGATGCGGAAAGCCATACCGGCCAGCTGCTTACCCTGTGCCTTTAGCAACTCAACGCCTTCACCCAGACCCTGCTGTTCCGATTCATCGAGTACAAACGGACGAATTGTGGCGTGGGGGCACACATAGGCACATTGGTTACACTGAATACAAGTATCAGGATTCCATACAGGTACGCTGGCAGCTACACCACGCTTCTCGAATGCTGTAGTCCCCTGCTCCCAAGTTCCGTCCTCACGTCCAGTGAAAGCAGACACCGGAAGGTCATACCCGCGCTGAGCGTTCACGGGACGTACCACCTGATGGATAAAGGCAGGAGCATCATCGGTTGTTGTCTCAACAACACCCAACGTTGCCCATTCTGGCAGCACCTCTACCTCTTCCACGTCACCACCGCGATCAACGGCAGCAAAGTTCATCTTCACCACCTCTTCACCCTTCTTTCCGTAGGACTTCACAATGAATTTCTTCATCTGTTCCACCGCCTGGTCGTAGGGGATCACATTCGATATTTTAAAGAATGCCGATTGCAGAATGGTGTTGGTACGGTTACCCAGACCAATTTCATCCGCTATTACGGTTGCGTTGATGATGTAGAACCGAATGTTGTTCAATGCGAAGTAGCGCTTCACATTGTCGGGCAGGTGGTTGGCCACCTCTTCTTTGGGCCATACTGAGTTCAGCAGGAAAGTACCGTTCTTCTTCAATCCCTTGGTCACATCATAAAGATGCAGGTAGGCTGGCACATGGCATGCAACAAAATTGGGTGTATTCACCAGATAGGTGGAACGGATGGGATTGTCGCCGAAGCGTAGATGCGAGCAAGTGAAACCGCCCGACTTCTTGGAGTCGTAGGCAAAGTATGCCTGCACATATTTGTCAGTGTTATCGCCGATGATCTTGATAGAGTTTTTATTGGCACCTACCGTACCATCAGAACCCAGGCCATAAAATTTGGCTTCATAGGTGGTCTCATCCATCGCAACCTCTTCCTTCATGGGGAGCGACTTGAAAGTGACATCGTCAACGATACCAATGGTGAAATCATTCTTCGGAAGGTTCATCGAGAGATTCTCGAATACCGAGAGGATCTGTGAAGGTGAAGTATCTTTCGATGAAAGACCGTAGATACCGCCCACTACCTCGGGTGCATTCTCCTTGCCATAGTAGCAGTCCTTCACATCCAGGTAAAGTGGCTGACCGGTTGCTCCCGGTTCCTTGGTGCGGTCGAGCACCGCTATTCTTTTCGCAGTGGCTGGTACTGCCGAGAGGAATGCGGATGCCTTGAAGGGACGGTAAAGGTGTACGGCTACCACACCCACCTTCTCACCCTTGGCGGTGAGGTGATCAACAACCTCACGGATGGTTTCGGTAACAGATCCCATGGCAATTATCACCCGTTCCGCTTCCGGATCACCGTAGTAGTCGAACAATCCATACTTGCGGCCTGTGACGGCTGCCAACTTTTCCAGGTACTTCTCCACCACGTCCGGCACATTGTCATAGAACGGGTTGGAGGCTTCACGTGCCTGAAAATAAATATCGTCATTTTGTGCTGTTCCGCGTGCCACAGGCGCATCGGGAGTAAGTGCCCTGTCGCGGAATCCTTTGAGTGCTTCCTGATTGATCAGCGGTGCCAGGTCGTCGTTCGTCAATGTTTCAATCTTCTGGATCTCGTGTGAGGTGCGGAATCCATCGAAGAAATGAAGGAAGGGTATACGACTCTCAATCGCTGCCAGGTGTGCTACCGCCGCCATGTCCATCACCTCCTGCACCGAACCGGTGGCGAAGAGGGCGAAGCCGGTGGGGCGCGCAGCCATCACATCCTGATGATCACCGAAGATCGAAAGGGCGTGCGATGCCAATGCTCGTGCTGATACGTGAAAGACTCCGGGAAGCAATTCCCCGGCCATTTTATACATGTTGGGAAGCATCAGCAGCAGTCCCTGTGAGGCGGTAAAGGTGGAGGTGAGGGCACCGGCCTGCAACGATCCGTGCATGGCCCCGGCAGCTCCCGCTTCCGATTGCATTTCCTGCACCAGGACTGGCTGCCCGAAGATGTTTTTCCTCCCGGCTGCTGCCCACTCATCCACATACTCCGCCATGGTGGAGGAGGGTGTGATCGGGTAGATTGCAGCCACCTCGCTGAACATGTAGGCGATGTGTGCAGCAGCCTGATTCCCGTCGCAGGTTAAATAATTTTTCTGTTTTGCCATAATGATATGTTTACTAAAAATGTTATATTTTAGTTAATAAAGTGCAAATTTATTGGGCTTCGGACTACGAAATTACGATAAAAAAGCGGAAACAACAAATGATGCTCATATTTTGTTCACTCACATCACCCCATTCCTCATAGTGAAATTTAAAATATATTAAATTATAATCATTACCAGTTTGTGAATGTTATAATAATGTATCATCCGCAGCTCATGCCTCTTCAATTCTCAGGACTTAGTCTCCTTTTCATCATGAAAAGGCATTCACACCACATTTTTATGTTTGATCATTTGAATAATTGATGCTGAGGAGCAAATAAAGCAGATGATACCTTAGTGACATCCTCAATTGAAACAAATTAAATAAAGATCATATGAAGATTGTAATCATTGCCAACAGACTACCGGTAAAAATTGAACGTTCAGACGAGGGTTTTACCATTGAACGCAGTGAAGGAGGACTGGCTACCGGTCTCGGATCACTTGAGACCGAAGCGGAAAAGTATTGGGTGGGCTGGCCCGGTATCCACACCGACGATGAAACGGAGAGACAAGAGATCACCGAAAAGCTTCACGAGCTCAACTTTCACCCGGTCTTCCTGAGTGACGAACAAATCAGCAACTATTACGAGGGATACAGCAACAGTACCATCTGGCCTCTCTGCCACTATTTCTTCTCATATATTGAATATAAGGCGGAGTACTGGGCAGCATACCGCGAGGTGAATGCCCTCTTCAGCAGGGAGTCGCTTCCATTCATCGAGAATGACGACATTGTCTGGATACAGGACTACCAGTTGATGTTGCTACCGAAGTTGATTCGTGACAAGAAGCCGGCTACCAGCATCGGGTACTTTCACCACATACCTTTCCCCTCCTATGAGCTCTTCAGGGTACTCCCTGAACGGGA